>DASXYQ010000251.1:0-3962 GCA_036502445.1 Roseiarcus sp.
GATCGCGACGGCGAGCAGCGGGTTGATCCCGTTGTGATTGGCGATCAGCGTTCCCACGAAATAGGCGGTGAAGCCGGCGATCGAACCCACCGACAGGTCGATGTTGCGGGTCAGCACGACGAGCGTCTGGCCGACCGCGACTACCGTGATTATCGCAACGCTCGAGGCGATGCGATTGAACGTCCGAAACGAATAATATCCGTCGATCAAGGAGCCGAACACGAGCACGGCGCCGATGATGAGTACGAACAGGCTCAGCTCCCGGATCTGCTCCGGCCTGACATGGCGGCGCAGCCAATTCATTCGGGCCGTCCTCCGTTCGGACCGGCTGATGTCTGGCCCATCGCAGCATTCATCACCGATGCCGGATCGGCGTCGGCGCGGTCCAGGATCGCCATTTGCCGGCCTTCGCGCATGATCAGCACGCGGTCCGAGAGCGCGAGCACCTCGGGCAGGTCGGAGGAGATCACGATGACGCCGATTCCCTCGGCCGCGAGCTCGCCGATGATCGCATGCACCTCGGACTTGGAGCCGACATCGACGCCGCGCGTCGGCTCGTCGAGAATCAGGATCGAAGGATTGGTGTTGAGCCACTTGCTCAGCATGACTTTTTGCTGATTGCCGCCCGAAAGCTTGGCGACGGCCATATCGACCGATGGCGCGCGGATGGCGAGTCGCGTGCGGAAGCCGCCGGCGGATTTGCGCTCGAGGTCGGTGCGAACCAGGCCCAGGCGATTGAGATAGCGACGCAGGACGGGCAAGGTGATGTTGGCGAAAATCGACATCGGCAGCACCAGTCCGAGCTGCCTGCGATCCTCGGACACATAGGCGATGCCGAGTTTCATTCCCTCGCGCGGCGAGCGGACCGTGATCGGCTTGCCGCCGAGCCGGATCGTTCCCGAAGTCGCCGGCTCGATGCCGAACAGCGCGAGCCCGACATCCGTACGCCCCGCGCCAATCAGCCCGGCCAAGCCTAGCACCTCGCCGCGATGCAGATCGAAGCTGACGCCCTCGAACACGCCTCGTCGACCGAGGGCCTCCACCGACAGCAGCAGTTCCGGCCGGGCCGATGTAGCGCGCCTCTTTGTGATATCGATCTCGCGGCCGACCATGTCGGCGATCGCGCGTTGCGGCGTCGCCTCGGCGCGCGGACGGGTCGCGATCAACCGTCCATCGCGGAAGACGGTGATCTTGTCGGCGATCTCGAACACCTCCTCCATGCGATGGCTGACGAACAGGATCGCGACCCCCTGGCGCTTCAGATCGCGAACGAGCCGGAACAGCTCCTGCGCCTCGTGCGCGGAAAGCGAAGCGGTCGGTTCATCCATGATCAGGACGCGAACGTTCATCGAAATCGCCTTGGCGATTTCCACCGATTGCTGCGCCGCCAGCGTGAGGCCGCGCGCCGGGCTGCGCACGTCCAGCGCGACGCCGAGTTCGGCGAGGATCGCCTCGGCTTCGCTGAACATCGCCTTCCAGCCGACCAAGGCGCGGCGATCCTGATGGCTGATGAAAATGTTCTCGGCGACGTTGAGATCAGGAAACAGCAGCGGTTCCTGATAGATCGCCGCGACGCCCATGCGCTGGGCCTCGGCGGCGCTCGCAATCGTCACCTGGGCGCCCTCTAGCCAGATCTGGCCACGGTCGGGTTGATGGACCCCGGTGATGACCTTGATCAGCGTCGACTTGCCGGCGCCGTTCTCGCCCAGCAATGCGTGGATTTCGCTCGCGTGGAGCGCGAGCGAAACGTCGTCCAGAGCCTGCGTCGCGTCGAAGCGCTTGGAGACGCCGCGGATGTCCAGAATGGGTTGGCCTTCGGGCGGCTCCCGCTCGCTCACGGCCAAACTCGCGGCGTCCACGATCCGAACGGACGAATATGCACTACCGCCCTTTCAGCGTCCGCCTGTAACGTCGAGGATCGCTCCGGTCACGTACGACGATGCGTCGCTCAGCAGCCAGACGATCGCCTCGGCGATCTCCTCGGCGGTCCCCGGCCGCCCGAGCGGGACGGTGGCGCCGATTTTATAAGGTCGATCGGCGGCGCCGTAAGTGGCGTGAATTTCTGTCTCGATCACGCCGGGCCGGATCGCATTGACGCGCACGCCTTCGCGGCCGAGTTCCTTCGACAGGCCGAGGGCGAGGGCGTCGACCGCGGCCTTCGAGCCGGCATAATCGACGTAGGTATCCGGCGCCCCGATCCGCGCGGCCACCGAGGAGATCAGGACAAGGGACCCGCCTTGTCCGCCCAGGCTCTTGCTCATGCGACGCGCGGCTTCGCGCGCGCAGAGGTACGCGCCCAGAACATTGACTTCGAAGACGTGGCGCATGCGCTCGGCGGTCATGTCGACGAGGCGCGAAGTCGGGGCGCCCACGCCGGCGTTGACGACGACGCCGTCGAGCGGTCCAAGGGCGTTCGTCGCGGCTTCGAACATCGCGACGACTTCGTCCTCTCTCGCGACGTCGCCCCTGAGAGCGACCGCCTTGCCCCCCTGGCCGGCGATTTGGGCGACCACCGACTGCGCGGCTTTTTCGTCGCTGACGTAGTTGACGCCGACCGACCAGCCTCGCTCGGCGGCCATCAGGGAGGCAGCGCGGCCGATGCCGCGCGAGCCGCCTGTGATGAGAACAGAGGGCATCGCTCAGTGTCCTCGGACCGAATGGGCGCCGAGCGCCGCGGATGTTCGCATGACTTCCTCCCCGCGATCGGCTTGGGCGCGATCGTTGCTTTCGTGAATTTCGCGCCGAGGGACGACGCCGCATCCGAGATTGGCGTGTTCTCGTCGCTTTGGCAACACCTTGCTGGCGACATTCTCGCCGCTTCGGTGGCCGGTTTCCCGATCATGAGGATTGCGATAAGGGGGAAGGCAGACGCGCGGGGCAACAGCCGCGATATCCTGATGGAGGAACGTTCCCATGAAGATCGCGGTTCTCGGCGGCGGCGGGGCAATGGGCGGAATGTTTGGCGGCTATCTCGCGCGCGCCGGCGAAGACGTCGTCCTGATCGACGTATTCCTGGAGGCGGTCGAGGCGATCGATCGTCACGGTCTCGTCATCGAGGCGAAGGACGGCTCGACCGCGACGATTGCGGTCAAGGCGTCGACAAGTCCGCGGGAAGTCGGGCCGGTCGATCTGATCGTCAATTTCGTCAAATGCTACAGTACGGATGCTGCGGTCCGCTCAGCCGCGCCGCTGCTAGGCGAACATACGGCGATACTGACGCTGCAGAACGGCTGGGGTAACGCGGATCGAATCGCGGCGATCGTCGGGCGGGATCGGGTGATGGTCGGCCTCACGTACAATTCCGGCACGCTTCTCGCGCCCGGCCATGTCCGACATTCGGGAATAGGAATGACCGTGGTCGGCGAAATCGACGGATCCATTTCCCCCAGACTGGAAGCGGCGGTCGCGGCGTTTCGGCGGGCGGGCATCGAGACGACGGCCTCGCCGCGCATCGTCGACGAGATCTGGAAAAAGCTCGCCCTGAACGTCTGCACCCTGCCAACCTCCGCGCTGCTGCGGTTTCCCGCGCATGAATTGATCCAGCATCCGGAGATGCTGGAGTTGATGCGCGGGCTGCTCGCCGAGGTCGCCGCGGTGGCGCGGCCGCAAGGGATCGAGCTCGACGAGGGCGAGCGCTGGGCCGCGATCGTCGGCTTGCTCGAAAAGGCCGTCGGAGCCCGCGCCTCGATGTTGCAGGACGTCGAAGCCGGCCGGCGCACGGAAATCGACGTCGTGAACGGCGCGATCGTCGAAGCGGGCCGACGTCATTCCGTCCCGACCCCGCTCAACGACGCGATGGTCTGGCTGGTCAAGAGCCTGCAAGCGAAATATCTCGCGGCGGCAGTTGCGAGCTGAGGAAAATCATTGCGCGACTGGGCCGAACCGGATCACCCCCCCTCCTGCTCTTGCGGGAGATGGTTGGGTGGGATCTCACGGGATGCGCGCCGAAGTCCATGCGCCGT
>DASXYQ010000252.1:0-6784 GCA_036502445.1 Roseiarcus sp.
GGCGGTCCGCCCGACGGCGCAGCGCCGATCGTCGTCGGGGCGGCTCTACCGTCGCGCTTGATTCTCCGGCTTGTTTCGGCGCAGCATCCCGCTCCATCATCCGGACACTCGCCCATGCCGTCCCCCGCCGCCACGCACGAAGTCCTGAATCAGCCCTTCGCGCTCGCCGACTATAACCTCTTCACCGGCGACGCCGCGCTTCGCGAGGGGGTTGCGCGGGAAGGCGCGGATTGGGCGATCGCCGACCTCGAAGCGTTCGGAGCCAAGCTCGGTGCCGCGGACTATCTTGAGCTCGGCGCGCTCGCCAACCGCTATTCGCCGGATTTCGACACGCACGACCGCTATGGCCGGCGGGTCGATCTCGTGCGGTTTCATCCCGCCTATCACGAACTCATGCGGGTCGCGATCGAACATGGCCTGCACGCCTCGCCGTGGAGCGAGCCGCGCGAGGGCGCGCATGTGGCTCGGACGGCGCGGTTCTATATGCAGACCGAGGTCGAGGCGGGGCATGGCTGCCCCATCACCATGACCTTCGCTGCGACGCCGTCGCTGCGCTTGGCGCCTGAACTCGCCGGGCAGTGGCTGCCGAAGATCCACAGCCGCGTCTACGATCCGCGCAACATCCCGGTCGCGCAGAAGAACGGCGCGACGATCGGCATGGCGATGACAGAGAAGCAGGGCGGCTCGGACGTGCGCGCCAACACGACGCGGGCGACGCCGATCGGGGACGGGCTCTACGAGATCACCGGTCACAAGTTCTTCGTCTCGGCGCCGATGTGCGATGCGTTTCTCGTGCTCGCACAGGCGGAAGGCGGGCTGACCTGTTTCCTCGCGCCGCGCTGGCGCCCCGACGGAACGAAAAACGGAATTGAATTCATCAGGCTGAAGCGCAAGATGGGCAACGCCTCGAACGCCTCCAGCGAGACCGAATGGCGCGGCGCGCTGGCTGCGCGGGTAGGCCCGGAGGGCAGGGGGGTCGCGACGATCATCGAGATGGTGGCGATGACGCGGTTCGACTGCATGCTCGCCTCGTCGGCCGGCATGCGTCGCGCGGTGGCCGAGGCGATCGATCATTGCCGGCAGCGCAAGGCGTTCGGGGCGCTGCTGATCGATCAGCCGATCATGCGCGACGTGCTCGCGGACCTCGCGGTCGAGGCCGAGGCTTCGCTCGCGTTGACCCTGCGGATGGCGCGCGCGCTCGACCATCGCGGCGATGCGCATGAGGACGCGCTCGTGCGGCTGGGAACGGCGCTCGGCAAATACTGGATTTGCAAGCGCACGCCGATGCACGCCTACGAGGCGATGGAATGCATCGGCGGCTCCGGCGTGATGGAGGATTCGCCGATGCCGCGGCTCTATCGCGAGGCGCCGGTCAATGCGATCTGGGAAGGCAGCGGCAACGTGCAATGCCTCGACGTGCTGCGCGCGATCCAGCGCGCGCCGACGACGCTGGAAGCCTATTTCCGCGAGGTTTCGCAGGCGCGCGGCGGGCATCGCGCGCTGGACGCCCATGTCGCCGCGTTGAAGGATGACCTGCGCGATACCAATGATTTCGAGGCCCGGGCGCGCGATCTCTGCGATCGGCTGGCTCTGGGCCTGCAGGCGAGCGTGGTGGTGCGGAACGCGCCGGCCGTGGTCGCGGATGCATTCTGCCGCTCGCGGCTGGAGAGCCGAGGCGCGCATCACTATGGCGCGCTGCCGCGCGGGGTCGATAGCGCGGCGATCGTGAAGCGGGCGGCGGCGAGGTGAGGGGGCGGCCCTAACCGGAGAGGGCGGCGCCTTACAAACATGTGTCATGCTCGCGAACGCGAGCATCCAGAATACCACGACGCTCTAAGGCTTGCCGCTTTGTGCCGCTGTTGACCACTTCGCGGCTTACGCCGCCGCTTCGTGGTGTCCCCACGGCTGGATCCCCGCTTTTCGCGGGGATGACAGGTGCGGAGGAGAGCTACCGTGTCAGGCTCGTGACAAACCGGCGCATGTCGGCAATGAAGGCTGATTGTTGTTCCTGAAACGGCCAGTGTCCGCTGTTGGCGTAGTACTTCAATGCGGCGCCAGGGATGTTCTTCGCGATCCGCTCATTGTCGCCGAACCGCCAGATATCGCCGGCGCCGTACTGAACCGCCGTTGGAATCTTCAGATTTGGCAATCTCGAGACAAAGTCGTAGCCGCCGAGAATCTCGAGGCCGCGATTGGCCCCAGCCGCCGAGTAGATGGTCCGGCGATCGACGTCCTCCAGAACGCCCGCGGGTGGAGAGGCATTATTGTAGTAGAGCGGCGCCACCGCGGTCCAATTCGCCCGGAACTCCTGGTCGGTCGCGTTGGGGCCCGCGAGTAGCCGGGCCAATTCGTCGGCCTGCGCTGGCGTCCCGCCCAGCGGATTGCGCTGGCTGGACGTGAGATCGGGCGCGGTGCACGTGAAGACCAGCCCTGCAAGTCGGTTGGGGAATCGAAACGCGAAGTCGAACGCGACGAAGCCGCCGTAGGAGTGGCCGACGAGAACGAATTTATCGAAGCCGAGCGCGGCAGCCAGGGCGTCGCAGTCCGAACTCAGGCGCTCCAGCGTGATTTCGCTGAAGTCTGCCGGCCGGTCCGACCTGCCGTGCCCGAGATGATCGTAATAGACCACCTGCGCGGCATCGGCGAGTGGATCGACGAAAGGACGGAAATACTGGTGGTCGAGGCCAAGGCCGCCGTGCATGAAAATAACCGGCATGCCGCGGCCCAGCGTCGCATAGTAGAGCTTGTTCCCGTTTGCCGTCGCAAAGCCGGACGTCTCCGCGACCGCGGCCGCCGCGAAATCGCTCTGAGCGGTCAAATACGTAGCGGTAGCGGCGGCTCCCGTCGACAGAAGTCCCCGTCGCGTGATTTTCATGATCCGGACTCCACAAGGGTTGGACGATTAACCGAGACCGCGCTGCGGATGCAAAGGCCGTCCATCCGCGCGGACGGCGCTCTCCGTCATTGCGAGCGCAGCGAACCCATCCATCCTTCCACAACTCGAGGACGCCGGCCGACCAGGCGCGGCCAAATCTTCGGATGGGTGGCGGCTGAACCCTGGATTGCTTCGCTTCGCTCGCAATGACGGCTCGCGTCGTCTCAGCGCGGCAGCGGCGGTTGCCTTCGCTGGACCGGGGAAGACTGGATGATCGACGTGTTTGTCTGTGCGTAAGGCAGCAACTTGTCGATGACGCGTTCGAGATCGTCGATGCGAGGGACGAACACTTTCGCGACGAAGCAATCTTCCCCCGTCACACGGTCGCATTCGATGATTTCGGCAATATCGGTCACGAGCTGGGCGACCCGTTGCAATTCGCCCATCGCGGGGCGGATGCGGATGTAGGCGCCGATCCCGAGCCCGAGCGCGGCGGGGTCGAGGCGCACCGTGAAGCCCGTGATCACGCCCACGTCCTCCAATCGCCTCACTCGGTCCGAGGTGCTCTGCGGCGATAGTCCGATCAGCCGGGCGAGATCGGCGGTGGACGTGCGCGCATTCCGGTCGAGCGCTTCGATCAGGCGCCGATCGCTCTCGTCGAGTTCGATGCTTTCGATTCTGCGGTGATTTGCCATATCTATCTCCGAAACATCGCCAAAACCGACATATCACCGCATGAGCGCAGTCGCTAGACCTCAAGCGGCTGGTATTGTCCCGGCATGACAGCATTGGTTCGCCTCTCGGGGACTACCCTGGTCGATCGCGTCCCGCCGCATGCATTTTTCATGGTCAGCGCGGTTTTCCATTATCTCGGGCCGTCTTTCGCGGTGCTGCTGTTCAGCCACGTCGGCGTGCTCGGCGTCGCCTGGCTGCGCATCGCTTCGGCCGCTGCGATCTTTGCGATCTGGCGACGGCCTTGGCGGGTCCTGATTCACAATGAGTGGCGGTCTCGCATTCTGATCCTCGGGCTCGGCGTCACATTGGCTCTGATGAACTCGGCCTTCTACCTGGCTATCGCCCGCATGCCGCTGGCGACCGTCGCCGCGATCGAATTCGTCGCGACGATCGTCATCGCGCTGATCGGCGTCAGAACGCTGCGGAATGTCGCGGCCCTGGGGATCGCGGTCACAGGCGTGTTTTTGCTCATCGGCTTTCAATGGTCGGGCGAAGCCCTCGGCATGCTGTTCGCCGTCGTCAACGCGATCCTTTTCGGAATTTACATCGTCCTCGGACACGCGGTTTCGCGCTCCGGCGGCGCGAGCGGGATCGACCTCTTGGGCGCGGCGATGCTGGTCGCGCTCGTTGTCGCGATGCCGATCGGCGTCGCCGAAGTGGTTCCCGTGCTCGGCGAACCCAAATTGATCCTCGCCGGGATCGGCGTCGGCGTCTCTTCCTCGGTGATCCCCTACGTCTGCGATCAGCTCGCGATGGCGCGGTTGCCTCGCGCGACCTTCGCGCTGATGCTGACCCTGCTGCCCGCGACCGCCTGCATCGTCGGGGTCGTTGTTCTCGCTCAAGTGCCGACCCCGGTCGAAATCGCCGGCATCCTGCTGGTCGCGATCGGCGTCGGCGTCCACAAGCCTATGGGATAGCGCCGCGACTCCCATTCTTTCCCAAAAGGCTTCGCCGCGCTAATTCGCTCCTAATTCTGGCCCGTTACACTCCTCGGCAACTGGCCCGCCGCGCTGCGGCGACGTCGCCTTGACGGCGTGCGCCCCATGGAGATTTGAATGAAAACAACCGTACCCGGGCTTCTCGCCGCGCTCGGCATTGTGGCGCTCCTGCCGACAATCGCGGCTCCGGCATTCGCCTATACCGGCCAGAAGCTGGCCCATGAGGCCCAAATCAGCATCGCCCAGGCGCGCCGCACCGCCCTCAAAGCTCATCCCGGCAGAATCACCGACGAAGAGCTGGAACGGGAAGCCGGCGGCAGCGGGCTTCGCTATTCCTTCGATATCAAACGGGGGCAGTTCACGCAGGAAGTCGGCGTCGACGCCGCCACCGGGCGCGTCCTTGAAAACAAGGCGGAAGGGCCGAACCCGGACTGAACGCCCGAACGATCGCGACCGACCCGCCCCGCCGTGCGGAGCGGGCTTTTCTTTTGCTTTTGATGAGGATGCCATGAGAAACGACGCCATGAGCAAAGTCCCCGAGGTGACGCTCGGCTTCTGGATCATCAAGATACTGGCGACGACGGTCGGGGAGACGGGCGGCGACGCGGTCACCATGAGCATGTTTCATGCGGACAAGAACGCCCACAACGGCGGCTACCTGATCGGAACCGCGATATTTCTTGCCGTGTTTGTCGCCGCGGTGGTCGGCCAGATCGCCACAAAGAAATTCAATCCCTGGATGTACTGGATCGCCATCGTAGCCTCGACGACGGTGGGCACGACCATGGCCGATTTCTTCGACCGCTCGCTTGGCATCGGCTACGCAGGAGGCTCATCGATTCTGTTGGCCTGTGTCATGGGCTCGCTAGCGCTTTGGTACTTCACGCTCGGCTCGATCAATGTTCAAACCGTCGCGACGCCGAAGGTGGAAATCTTCTACTGGCTGACGATCACGTTTTCGCAGACGCTCGGGACCGCGCTCGGCGACTGGATGGCGGACGATACAGGCCTCGGATTTGAGGGAGGAGCGCTCGTGTTCGGCGCAGGTCTGGCCCTGCTCGCCGCCCTTTATTATTGGACCAATATCTCGCGGGTCTTGCTGTTCTGGGCGGCTTTCATCCTGACGCGTCCGCTCGGCGCGACCGTCGGCGACCTGCTCGACAAGCCCTATGCGCACGGGAGCTTGGCGCTGGACCGCTACTACGCCTCGGCGATTCTGGCGGCTGCGATCGTCGCACTGATTGTCATTTTGCCCCAGAAAGCAGGCCGACATCCTTCGGCGGCGTAAGTCTCACGTTTCATCCGTTTCGATCGCCGCAGGCGCAACTCTAGGAATTCGAGATGTTCAGAAGCTTCGTTCTTGGCGTATTGGCAACGATAGTTGTCGCTTTCCTCGTCGGTTATGTGGTCCTGATCTCCGGCTTGATCCCGGCGAACGCCGACGGCCAGCCGCTTCCGCTCGAAAGCTGGGCGGCGTCGACGTCACTGGATGCGACCCTCGATCGCCTGGCGCCCAAGGGTCCTAATCCTGTCGCTTTGACCGACACAAATCTGATCGCCGGTGTGGAGCTTTACGGACAACACTGTGCGATCTGCCACGGCGCCGCGAAGGGAACCGCGTCGGCTTCGCCGGTCGCGAAGGGCGAATACCCGCAGCCGCCGCAATTCGTCGCCGACGGCGTGGAGGACGATCCCGAGGGCCTCTCCTTTTGGAAGATAAAGCACGGTATTCGCTGGACCGGCATGCCAGCGTGGAAAGACACGCTGAATGACCAGCAAATCTGGACTCTGGCGCTGTTCTTGAAACATATGGACAAGCTGCCGCCCTCGGCGGATCAGGCGTGGCGGAAGGTTCAGAATTGAGTCGAGAGCCTCGCATGGCAGGCAAAGTGCGTGAAGTGATCGAGCCCGAAGGCGACAAGTTCGGCGACTTTCATCTCTTCTGGCGGCTCGGGCCTGCGCATCTCGGCGCGATTGTGTTTGAGGTGACGCCGACTCGCCTGACGATTGAGTGGGGTTGAAGGAGAGCGCAATGAAGGGCTACTGGTTAATTCTTGGTACCGCGATAACTGATCAGGCGGCACAAGCCGAGTACGGCAGGCTCTGGGCACCGATCGCGGAAAAATACGGGGCACGCCTCAATCCTGCGAAGGTGCCTCCCTTGCTGAAGGAAGCGCGTGACACGTCGCGCGTCATCGTCGTCGAATTCCCCTCCTACGAGATTGCCAAAGATTGT
>DASXYQ010000253.1:0-3610 GCA_036502445.1 Roseiarcus sp.
AGGTCGCAGAACATCACCGTGAGCTGCCGCCGCTCGGCGGCGTCTGCCGATGATGACGAGTGCCCGGGGCTGGTAGGTTTCGATGTCTCAGCCGAGCCGAGACTTGCGATCGCCTTTAGCAGGCGCTTACGATCTCCCAGCGGTATTCCTAGCTGTTTGAGATCGTCGTCGTCGAGTTCGGCCAGAACGTCGACGTCAATTCTGTTCTCGCGAAAGGCGGCCTCATGCTGGCCGAGGTCAAGGCCGCGCAGCCATCCGGCGATATCCATACTCGCTCCCTAAACGGACGGGGTCGATGATGATCCCGGGGAGGCCGGGAGTCCAGGGTATTGGTCATGGCTGACCGCAATGGGTCGGAACGCGCCAGTCGTGAGGATCGCTCCGCGTAGCCGAGCCTCAGTGCAAGCGCTGCAGAGCCGCTACTCGGAGCGTTTACCGCGATCGCCCCCTCGCCGCCACAGGCCATAGGGCGCGCAAAGTGTCGCCCTGCACCACGTGATAGGTGTCATAGAGGTTGACCGTCGGATCGCAGTGGGGCGCGCCGAGGGTGACGACGTGGGCCAGCGGCAGCGTTGCGCCGTCGGGCAAGGTCAATCCGCCATGTTCGTCGCCCATGAAGCGATAGGTCGCGCCCGCCGGCGCGCCCGACAAAACGAGCGGATTGCCAGCGTCGGTCGAAAAGGCCTTGAGCCCGGCGTCGAGAGTGACGAGGCCCGGCGTGTTCGCGCTCACCACGCGCGCGTCGATCATCAAAGCGGTCTCGAATGACGAGGGTTCGTCATCGCCGGTCAAGTCGCAGGCGAGGTATTGGGCGTCCATGAACACATAGGAGCCGACCTGCAACTCGGTGAAAAGGTTGAGCGTCGCGTCGATGCCGTGGCTGCCTGTTCCGCCGCCGGTGACGATCCGCGGCCGGCCTCCGACCGCGCCCAGCGCGTCGATGACGGCGCGGACGAAGGCGGCGCGCTCCGCCATGGCTTGGCGGCGGGCCTCGTAGCTTTCGATGTGCTGCTGGGCGCCGCAGTAAAATTGGACGCCGACGTAGCGCAGGGCCTCTTCAGCCTGGATGGCCTCGAACACCGCCAGAGCGGCCGCCGTCGAGCCGACGCCTGTACGACCCATGCCGGGATCGATATCGAGGATGACCGAGAGTGGCTTTCCAGAACCCCGAGCCGCCGCGCCGAGGGCGCTGATGTTGATGGGGTTGTCGACCACGCACGTGAGTTCTTCCGTGCGCGCGTTCAACTCCACCAATCGCTCGATCGCGGGGAAGGAAACCACCGGGGAGGTGATGTGCAAGCCGCGAGCGATCCCGTGGTCCGCGAGGACCTCGGCTTCGCCGATCTTGGCGCAGCTGATGCCGACAGCGCCGGCCTCGATCTGGCGCCTGGCGATATCAGGGCTTTTGTGCGTCTTCGCGTGGGGGCGCAGCTGCAAACCTCGGTTTCGCGCGAAATCGGCCATGCGGGCGATGTTGCGGGTGAGGGCGTCGAGATCGATCACCAGCGCCGGGGTGTTCAAGCTATGCCGCGATCCCTGCTGGTTCAGCAGATGGCCGTGAAGCTGCTCGTCGTTCATGGGGCGACCTCGAGTGGATTTCTTAAGGGCGAGTCGAATTCCCGCTGTAAGTTAACTATCGGCAAATCCGCCAAGACGTAACCGCGCTCGCCGAGGGCGGTTGGGGCGCGGCTCGCGCTCACTCCGCCGCTGAAGGAGCGCCTTTGGGAGCCTCCGTCGCCGCCGGGCGTTCGGTCGGAACTCGGCGCCGGCCGAGCACGATCTTCGGCACCAGCGTGGTTACCGCCGCCGTCAGCAGCGCGATCACGAACATCGAGACGAACGTGAGGTGCAGCGATTGCGCCAGCACGGCGCGAAGCGGGGCGCCGGCCGTCGCGTCCCGCGCCGCGCCTTCCAGCAGACGGCGAAGCTGGTCGGAGGACACGGCGCCCTGTTCCGAGTGAATAAGACCATAATTGAGCACGGCGCCGAAGATGGTCGCGCCGAACGTGCTGCCGAGGCTCCGGGCGAATATGAACGAGGCGGTCACGCTTCCGCGCTCGGACCAATCAACGATCTCCTGGATCAAAACGAGCGAGGCGCTGCTGAGCACGCCCATGCCGAAGCCCACGATCCAAGAGCCGATTCCGGCGAATAGCGGCGGAGTGTCGGGCCGCAGGACGACAAAGACGAGCGCCCCGACCGGCACGAGCAGCGCGCCCGTCCGCAACACGGGGCGAACGCCGAAACGCGTGAGCACGCGCGTCGAGAGCGTCGCGCCGATCGGCCACCCCAGAACCATCACCGAGAGAGCAAAGCCGGCCGTCAGCGCCGATTTCTGCATCACCCCCTGGACGTAGACGGGCAGGAAGGTCGTCAACCCGATCATGACCATGCCGGCCAGCAGCGACGCGCCATTGGCCGCCGCGATCGGGCGGCGTCCCCACAGCTTCAGCGATATCATCGGCTCGGGCGAACGCCGCTCCTGCCAGACGAACAAGGCGACGCTCACGGCGGCGAGGGCGCTGATGACGGCGGTAGTGGTCCAGCTCGAGGTCGAAACGGCGGTCAGGTCCGCCATCACGGCGGCGATCGCGATCGTAAACACCCCGGCGCCCAAATGATCTATTCTGCGATCCTGACGAACGATGTTCTCGTGCAGGCAGGCCCAGAAGCCGGCCGCGGCGAGGACGCCGATCGGCAGGTTCATCCAGAAGATCCAGGCCCAGGAAAAATGCTGGATTATCAACCCGCCCACCAGCGGTCCGAGCACGGCCGAGATCGCCCAGACGCTTGCGAGATAACCCTGGATCTTACCGCGCTCGTGGACCGAATAGAGGTCGCCCACTATGGTCATGCCGATGGGCTGGATGGCGCCCGCGCCGACGCCTTGCACGAGCCGGAACAGGATCATCGACGGCATCGACCAGGCGAACCCGCACAGCAGCGAACCGAACAGAAAGATTGCGATGCCGCAAAGCATCACCTTCTTCCGCCCGAGCAGGTCGGAGAGCTTTCCGAACACGACGGTGGTCGCGGTCTGCGTGAGCAGAAACGCGGAGAACACCCAGCTATAGAGCTGCAACCCGCCGAGCTGGCCGACGATCCGCGGCATCGCCGTGGATACGATGGTGGCCTCGATGGCGATCATGAACATCGCCGCCATCACGGCGGCGAGCACATACGGTCGGTGTGTTTTCCCGGCGATCATTCGAATTCCATCAGAGACGCGCACCGAACAACGCGCATGCGAAGTCGAAGGTCCATCGCCCGGAGCGGAGAAGGTGTAAGCGCAGAAACGCCCGTTGTCGCGCCCGGCGCCGATCAAAAGCGCGTCACCGCCTGGAGAATGAGCGCCGTTCACCTCGCCGCGCTCCGTCATGCGAGCTCAGCGAAGCAATCCAGCCGCCGGGCCACGTCGCGGCCCCGCACAGCTGCTGCCATGCAATCAGGGCGTCCGCCTCGCAGCGACGCGCGGTCTACGGTTCGCTAGCCCAATATTTGCGACGGCCGGCCATTCCTGCCCTTACCGTGGCGCCAGCATGAGCGAGCCCCCGCGCCCGGCACGACGGCGGGACGCTTCGCTTCGCTCGAAATGACGGTCACCGGATCG
>DASXYQ010000254.1:0-2356 GCA_036502445.1 Roseiarcus sp.
CATCGGGCCGTGGCGCAGGGTCTCGCGGCCGCGCTCGGCCATCACCTCGATCGGCAGGCAGCCATCGAAATATGGCGTGCCCTCGAATTCGCGGAATTCGGTCTTCTCCGCGGCGAGCAGCGCGTCGACGAAGGTCTCGTACTGCTCGCGGCTCATGGGGCAGTTGACGTAGTCGGCGCCCGTGCCGCCGGGACCCGCCTTGTCGTAGCGCGACTGGCGCCAGGCGATGGCCATGTCGATCGAATCGAGATGCACGATCGGCGCGATCGCGTCGAAGAAGGCCAGCGCGTCTTCGCCGGTCAGCTCGCGGATCGCCTCCGCCAGGGCAGGGGAGGTCAGCGGTCCCGTCGCGATGATCGCGTTGTCCCAGTCCTCCGGCGGAAGTCCGGCGATTTCGCCCCGTTCGATCGTAATCAGCGGCTCAGCGCGGATCGCAGTCTCGACCGCTTCGGCGAAGCCGTCGCGGTCTACCGCGAGCGCGCCGCCCGCCGGGACCTGGTTCGCGTCGGCGCAGCGCATGATCAGCGAACCCAGCGCCCGCATCTCGCGGTGAATCACGCCGACGGCGTTGTTGAGCGCGTCGTCGGAGCGGAACGAATTCGAGCAGACGAGCTCCGCCAGACGGGAAGTTTGGTGCGCCTCGGTGCCGCGCAGGGGGCGCATCTCGTGCAGGACGACGGGAACGCCGGCGCGCGCGATCTGCCAGGCGGCCTCCGAACCCGCCAGACCGCCGCCGACGATGTGAATGGGACGCATATGCGCTTGTCACAAAGCGCAGCCCGCCCGTCAACCGCTGGGCGCTCAAACGACAACGCCCGCCGGGTTGACCCCGGCGGGCGTCGTAGTCATGGTGTCGGCCGAAGCCGCCGAGTCAAAGCGTCACGCCGCCTGCGCGGAGTTGGACGCAATGAACGGAATGTCGCCGCGACGAATGCCGATGTCCTCGAGCTCGCGGTCGGAAAGCTGCGAGAGCTCCCTCACCGCTTCACGATAACGGCGCCAGGCAGCGAGCTTCTGGCTGATGGACGTGATCGAGGTCATGTGACCCTCCTTCTTATAAAAACCCCCGGCCGGAGCAAGACGATTCGCCTCCGCCAGTGCACTGCAACATAAGCGCCTCCTGCCCGTTTCGGTAGCTCGATCCGCGTCCCCCAGCCATGCAAAATCAGCGTAGCTGTTGGCGATAGTTTTAACAATTTTTACATCTTTTGGTGCCTATCCCAGCTAATTTTGTGCGGAACCAAGGGGATCGCCTCAGAGTCAATAGACACAACCTATCGATTCTTTATCTCCGGAAGTGGAGCAATGTGAAATCTTCATGACAGAAATTGATGCGTTGCGACAAGAAAGGGCGCGCTTCCGTGGCGGGAGCGCGGCTATTTGCGTTCCGACGGCGCGCGCTCGATCGCCAGTCGGCCGTATCGACGAAGGCCTCGGCCTTCGCGTCGCGTCTTCGCGCCCGGCCGAGCCCGCCCGGCCATGACGAAAGCTCGATCGACACACCGCGCGACCTCAGCCATCCTTTGGCCCTTCGTCCAGCTTAGTCATTCGCAGCCGCGGACGCAGGATGCGACAAAGCTTGATTTTGGCCGCCCATGCGACGAAATGCGCGAGGCCGCCTCGACTACCGCGGCGCAACTGTTGGAGGAACCGGAAATGGACAATCTGATCGCGCGAGTCGCCGCGGACGCCAACACGACGCCGGAAACCGCGCGCCAGGCGGTCGCCCTGATCCTCGACTTTCTCAAGCGCGAGGCCCCGAAGGATGCGATTAACACTCTCCTGGCGAAGGCGCCTGCGCTCAATGCCATCGCCGCGACTGCGCATGGGGCAGGAGGCGAGGGCATGGGCGCCACGCTCAAGGGCCTGATGGGCACGGGCTCGGGCGCGATGGGCGGCGGCGGGCTGATGGCGCTCGGCGGCGATCTCATGCAACTCGGCCTCGGCATGGATCAGATTCAGGTCATCGGCAAAGAAGTGTTCGCCTATGCTCGCAACGCCGCCGGCGACGATGTCGTGGGCGAAATTTCGGCGGCGATCCCGGGTCTCTCGCAGTTCATTTGAGTTCGGAGGACGGGTTGGAAGGATTTGCGGGCGCGTTCCCGGTCTTTTCCGAAGCCGATTGGCGCGCGGCGGTCGAGGCTTCGCTGAAGGGCGGCTCGCTGGACGAGCCGGTCTCCAAAACTTCGGACGGGATCGCTCTCGAGCCGCTGTACGGGCGGCGCGAGGGCGCTCGCGCAACGCGCGGCTCGGCGGGACCCTGGGCGGTGCTGGCGCGCGTGGATCATCCCGAGCCCGGGGACGCGAACGCGCAGGCGCTCGAGGATCTCGCCAACGGCGCGGACGGGCTGCAGGT
>DASXYQ010000255.1:0-4607 GCA_036502445.1 Roseiarcus sp.
TAAGTTAGCTATAGTTGCTTAGCTAATGAGGACGCCATGGCCATCGTCACCATCCACGCGGCTAAGACCAATCTCTCGAAATTGCTCGCCCGAGTAGAAGCGGGCGAGGAAATCATTCTGGCCCGCGGCAAGCGACCGATCGCTAAACTTACGCCTTACGCTCCGCAGCCGTCCAAGCGAAAATTCGGCGCGTTCCAAGGCGTCGTGACCGTCGGACCCGAGTTTTTCGAACCCCTGCCCGAAGAAGAACTGGCGGGGTGGGAATAGCGGGTTTGCGACTATTGCTCGACACCCATGCCTTTCTCTGGTGGCTCGGCGGCGACGCCGCACTCTCCGTCAGAGCGCGCGAAGCCATGGCCGACGCAGCAAACGACGTTTTTGTCAGCGCCGCCTCGGCCTGGGAAATCTCGACCAAGCATCGCATTGGAAAGCTGCCAGGCGTCGCCGTTCTCGTCGCGGACCTCGACGCGACGATCTCGGACCAGGGCTTTCATGGATTGGCGATCAGCGTCCGCCACGGACAAATCGCGGGCGCCCTACCGGGCCCCCACCGCGACCCGTTCGATCGAATGCTGATCGCTCAGGCCATGCACGAGACCTTGGCGCTCGTTTCCAACGAACATGTCTTCGACACGTTCGGCGTGGCGCGTCTTTGGTGATACGTCCTCAACCCCCGCCCATCCCCAGCACGTCCGCCATCGAATAGAGTCCCGGCTTGCGGTCGCGGGCCCAGAGCGCGGCCCGGAGCGCGCCGCGCGCGAACAGGCCGCGATCTTCGGCGTGGTGAGAGAGCACGATTCGCTCGCCGTCGCCCGCGAAGATCACGCTGTGGTCGCCCACCACCGTGCCGCCGCGCAGCGAAGCGAAGCCAATTTCGCCACTCGGGCGGGGTCCCGTGACGCCGTCCCGGCCGCGCGCGCAATGTTCGGCGAGGTTGATCGCGCGCCCTTCGGCCGCGGCCTCCCCGAGCAGGAGTGCGGTGCCCGAGGGCGCATCGACCTTCATGCGGTGATGCATCTCGAGGATTTCGATATCGAAATCGGCGCCGAGCGCCCTGGCGCCGGCGCGCACCAGCTGGGCGAGCAGATTGACCCCAAGGCTCATATTGCCCGAGCGCACGATCGGCGCGTGCCGCGCCGCCGCCGCGACGCGCTCGAGGTCGTCGCCGGAAAGGCCGGTCGTGCCAATGACATGGACGATGCGCGCCTGGGCGGCGAGGGCCGCCATTTCGACCGTCGCCGCCGGCGCCGAGAAGTCGACGATCCCGTCGGCGCTCAGCAGCAGCGCGAGCGGATCGTTCGAGATCGCGACCCCGGCGGCGGGAAGACCCGCGGCCACGCCCGCGTCCTGACCGAGCGCGGGCGAACCCGCACGCTCCAGCGCGCCGATCAGCGCAACGCCGGGCGTCTCACGGATCGCCGCGAGCAGCATCCGTCCCATGCGACCGGCGGCGCCGGTCACGACCAGCCGCATGTCGGCCATGGCGCGAACTCCTCATTGTCGGATCCTCAGCCCGGCTGCGGCCCGTCGTAGCCTTCGACGATGACCAGCTCGCTCTGGCTCGCCTTCGCGCGCAAGTCCTTCGCCTTTTGGTACTCCTGCGAATCGTAGCAGGCGAGGGCGGTGGCGTAGTCCTTGAATTCGAGGACGACCTGGCGGGCGCGAGCGACGCCCTCGACGGCCTTGTAGGGGCCGCCACGCACGAGGAAGCGACCGCCGAATTTGGCGAATGCGACCGCGTTCGCCCGCACATAGGCCTGGTAAGCCTCGGGATCGGTGACGTCGACGCGCGCGATCCAATAACCCTTGGCCATATCAAACTCCCTCGACCAGAACCATTTCGATTTGCGCCGCTCCCGCGCGCAACGCCTTGGCCGCCTGATACTGCTGCGAATGATAGTAGCGGCGCGCCGTCTCGTAATCCTCGAATTCGAGCACGACGTTGCGCGCGCGGGCCGGCCCTTCCAGCGCCTCCCAGCGGCCGCCGCGCGCAAGCGGCCGTCCGCCGTGATCCGCGATCGCCTTTGTCGCCGCGGCGGCGTAGCGCGCGTAACCCTCGGGATCGACGACGTCGACGCGCGAGATGATGTAACCCTTGGGCATGGCGGCTCCCTTACCGGGACCCTAACGCCTCTGCGCGGGAGATCAAGCCAAAGGAGTAGCGCCCCTGCAAAGAGGCGGGGAGGGGAACTCATGCCTGCGCCCAATCGAGCACGATCTTGCCGGATTGTCCGGAGCGCATGGTCTCGAAGCCCTGCTGAAAGTCGCGCGCGGGCAGCCGATGGGTGATCACCTTGCGGACGTCGAGGCCGCTCTGCAGCATCGCGATCATCTTGTGCCAGGTCTCGAACATCTGGCGGCCATAAATGCCCTTGATCGTCAGCAGCTTGAAAACGATCTTGGTCCAGTCGACCGGCGCCGGCCGCGCGGGGATGCCGAGCATCGCGATGTGGCCCCCCATCACCATGTGATCGACCATCGACTCGAAGGCCTGCGGCGAACCGCTCATCTCGAGGCCGATGTCGAACCCCTCCTTCATGCCGAGGCGCGCCATGACTTCGGCGAGGTCTTCCTTGGCAGCGTCGACCGGCGTCACGTCGGCGACTTCGGTCGCGAGCTTCAGGCGCAGCGGGTTGATGTCGGTGATCACGACATGCCGCGCCCCGACGTGGCGCGCGACCGCGCCGGCCATGATGCCGATCGGCCCGGCGCCGGTGATCAGTACGTCCTCGCCGGCGAGATCGAAGGCGAGTGCGGTGTGGACGGCGTTGCCGAGCGGATCGAGGATGGCGCCCATTTCGTCGTCGATATCGTCGGGCAGCGACACGATGTTGAAGGCGGGCAGCGCGAGATATTCGGCGAAGGCGCCGGGAATGTTGACGCCGATGCCCTTCGTCTCAGGGTCCATGTGGAACCGCCCGCCGCGCGCGGCGCGGCTGTGGGTCCCGGTGACGTGGCCTTCGCCGGAAACGCGCTGGCCGACGCTGAGTCCCCTCACGTTGGCCCCCAACTCCGCGATCTCGCCGGAATATTCGTGCCCGACGACAAGCGGGACGGGAATAGTACGCTGCGCCCATTCGTCCCAATTGTAGATGTGGATGTCAGTGCCGCAAATGCCGGTTTGGTGAACCTTCACCAGCGCGTCGAACGGACCCACGGTCGGGACCGGCCGCTCTTCGAGCCAGAGCCCAGGCTCCGCCTTCGCCTTGACAAGCGCTTTCATCGCGGCGGCTCCTCGCTTTCAGATGACGCCCAGTTCGCGGCCGGCCTCGGCGAAGGCCGCGATCGCGAAGTCCACGTCGGCCTCCGTCAGCGCCGCCGACATCTGCGTTCGTATCCGCGCGCGGCCCTTCGGCACGACGGGAAAGAAGAAGCCGGCGACGTAGACGCCACGTCCGTCCAGCGCCGCCGCCATCTCCTGCGCTTTGCGCGCGTCCCCGAGCATGACCGGGATGATGGGCGTCTGGCCTTTCAGAACGGTAAAGCCGATCTTTTCCAGCCCGTCACGAAAGCGCTGGGCATGCGCGGCGAGACGCGCGCGCAGGTCGTCGGCGCCAATCGCGATCTCGAGCGCCTTCAGCGAGCCGGCGGCGACCGGCGGCGCCAGGCTGTTGGAGAAGAGATACGGGCGCGCGCGCTGGCGGAGCAGATCGACGACCGGCTGCGCGGCGGCGACGAAGCCGCCCATCGCGCCGCCCAAGGTCTTGCCGAATGTGCCGCTGACGATGTCGACGCGGCCGCCGGCGCCGGTCAGCTCCGGGGTCCCCTTTCCCTGCTCGCCGAGATGGCCGGTGGCGTGGCAATCGTCGACCAGCACCAGCGCGCCGTAGCGCTCGGCGAGATCGCAGATTTCCGGCAGCTTGGCGACGTAGCCGTCCATCGAAAACACGCCATCGGTCGCGATCAGCTTGAAGCGCGCGCCCGCCGCATCGGCATCCTTTAGGCGCGTCTCGAGCTCGTCCATGTCGCTGTTGGCGAAGCGCCAGCGTTTCGCCTTGGAGAGTCGGACGCCGTCGATGATCGAGGCGTGATTGAGAGAATCCGAGATGATCGCGTCCGCCTCCTCGAGCAGCGGCTCGAACACGCCGCCGTTGGCGTCGAAACAGGCGGCGAACAGGATCGCATCGTCCTTGCCGAGATGTTTCGCGATCGCGTGCTCGAGTTCGCGATGCAGGGTCTGCGTGCCGCAGATGAAGCGCACCGAGGCCATGCCGAAACCGAAGCGGTCGAGCGCGGCGCGCGCCGCCGCGGTCACCTCGGGATGATCGGCGAGGCCGAGATAGTTGTTGGCGCAGAGATTGACCATCTCGCGGCCGGCGACGCGGATGCAGCCGCCCTGCGGGCTCTCGATCAGCCGCTCGCGCTTGGTGAGGCCGTCAGCCTCGATTCCAGCGAGCGCGCCGCGCAGATGTTCGAGAAACGCGTCGGACATGGAGGCTCCTAGCTAGGCGGGCGCGTCGTTGAAAAAGAGCCCCTCCCCTCTCCCCGCCTCTTTGCGGGGAGAGGTCGGGTGAGGGGCGTGGGTGAGTGGCCGCACCTGTTCAATTACGCGCCAATCCTTCGAATGGCTATGTGCTTCGGCAACAGTCCTGCGGGTCAAGCAGTCC
>DASXYQ010000256.1:0-20380 GCA_036502445.1 Roseiarcus sp.
GCGCTTCGAGGGCGATGCCTAGGGCGCGACAGCCGAGCGCCCTTCCGCGAAGGCCGCTTTCATGAGTCTGCTGGCGCGGCGCGCGGGATGTTGGCGCTGCCCGAGACCGGAACTGCGCGCCGCAAGCGTAAGCGAGCGGCATTTGTTACGCCTCATAAATAAATGTTTAATCTTACTCACGCAACTGTTCCCGTTCTGTTAATCTGAATTCCGCAATTTGGCTTGACTCGTGCACAAAAAAGCATCGATTAAGCGCGCCGACCAGAACCGTCGACCCGTCTCGGGCGTTCTTCATCGAGCGGCGGGAACCGAATGATACGAACGAGGAAACCAAGACTTTCCTCGGGGAGAAGCGTGTGAAGGCGACAGATATCTCGCGTCCCGAGTACTTTCACAAAGTTGTGGATTGTCAGTGGGCATGCCCGGCGCATACGCCAGTGCCGGAATACATCAGGCGCATCTCGGCTGGCGATTATGTCGGCGCCTACATGATCAACTGGAAATCGAACGTCTTTCCCGGAATCCTGGGACGCACCTGCGACCGCCCATGCGAACCGGCTTGCCGCCGCGGGCGCATCGAAGAGCAACCGGTCGCGATCTGCCGCCTGAAGCGGGTCGCCGCGGACTACAAGGGAGACGTATCGGCGTTGATGCCCAGGCCGCCGGCGGCGCGCAACGGCAAGCGAATCGCCTGCGTCGGAGCGGGGCCCGCCTCGCTGACCGTGGCCCGCGACCTCGCGCCGCTCGGGTATGAAATCGTCGTGTTTGACGCCGACCGGCAAGCCGGCGGCATGATGCGCAGCCAAATTCCGAAATTTCGTCTGCCCGATGAAGTGATCGACGAAGAGGTCGGCTACGTCCTGGACGGCGGCGCGGCATTCGTCGCGGAGCGGCGGATCGACAGCCTGAAAGCGCTGCTGAACGAAGGTTTCGACGCCATATTCGTCGGCAGCGGCGCGCCGCGCGGCCGCGATCTCTGGATTCCCGGGCGCAAGGAGGCCGCGGCGAACATACGCATCGGCATCGACTGGCTCGCCAGCGTGTCGTTCGGCCATACGCATTCCATCGGGCGGCGCGTCATCGTCCTCGGCGGCGGAAATACGGCGATGGATTGCTGCCGCTCGTCGCTTCGGCTGGGCGGCCTGGACATCAAGGTCGTCGTCCGCTCGGGCTTCGAGGAGATGAAGGCCTCCGCCTGGGAGAAGGAGGACGCGATGCGTGAAGGCGTCGCGATCCTGAACTATCACGTCCCGAAGGCTTTTCTTCACGACGACGGAAAGCTGACGGGCATGACGTTCGAAAAGGTCGCCGCCTCGAAGGACGAAAGCGGCCGCCGCGTCTTGACCCCGACCGGCGAACCGGACGTGCGCATCGACTGCGACGACGTGCTGATCGCGGTCGGACAGGAGAACGCCTTTCCCTGGATCGGCGCGGATTCCGGCGTGGAATTCGGCCGCGACGGCCTGCCCGCGCTCGATCCCCTCACCTTTCAATCGAGCCTGCCTTCGGTGTTCTTCGGCGGCGATTCCGCTTTCGGACCGAAGAACATCATTACCGCGGTCGCGCACGGCCACGAGGCGGCCATTTCGATCGACGCCTTCTGTCGCGGCGAGGATCCGCGACTGCGACCGCCGCCGATGACCAATCTGATGAGCCAGAAAATGGGGATTCACGAATGGTCTTATGACAACGCGATCACGCTCGACCGCCGGTTCAAGGTTCCGCACAGAGACAACGCGATCGCCCTCAAGAATATCGCTACCGAAGTCGAGCTCGGCTTCGACCCGGCGCTCGCGCTGTCGGAGGCGCAACGCTGCCTCAACTGCGACGTGCAGACCGTATTCTCCGAGCCGGCCTGCATCGAGTGCGACGCCTGCGTCGATATCTGTCCGGTCGACTGCATTTCCTTCGTCGGCAACGCTCCGGAGGAGCAGCTACGGCAATCGCTCAACGCGCCGGCCGACAATCTTTCCCAGGCGCTCTACGTTTCGCGCCTGGTGAAGACCGGTCGCGTCATGGTCAAAGACGAGGACCTCTGCCTGCATTGCGGTCTCTGCGCAGAACGCTGTCCGACTGGTGCGTGGGACATGCAGAAGTTTACGATCGAGATGGCACAAGCGGGGCAGGCATGCCTATCCAAGCAGTAAACGATTTTGTAATACGTTTCGCGAACGTCAATGGTTCCGGCTCCGCCAGCGCCAATCTGCTGTTCGCGCGTTCGATCCTGCGCATGGGCGTCCCGATCGCCCCCCGCAACATCTTTCCCTCGAATATCCAAGGGCTGCCGACCTGGTATGAGGTTCGCGTCAGCGAACGAGGTTGGCTCGGCGCACTCGGCCGGACCGACGTGATGGTCGCCATGAACCCACAGACTTTCGACAAGGACGTCGCATCGATCGAGCCGGGCGGGTACCTCTTCTATGATTCATCGCGATCCGGGGTCCCCTCGCGTCTGCGAAGCGACATCGTTGGGCTGGGCATGCCGCTGACGGAAATCTGCGCCCGAGAATATGGCGATCTGAGGCAGCGCCAGCTCTTCAAGAACATCGTCTATGTCGGCGCGCTCGCGGCGCTGCTGGATATCGAAATCGGCGTCGTCGAAAGTTTGATCGCCGAGCAGTTCAAGGGCAAGGCCAAGCTGGTCGAACCCAATATTAGGGCGTTGCACATCGGGTTCGAGGACGCGAGATCCCGATTCGACTGTCCGCTCGATGTTCGCGTTCGGCGCTGCGACGAAGTGGGCGATCGCATCCTGGTGGAGGGCAATTTCGCCGCGGGCCTGGGCGCTGTCTACGGCGGGGCCACGGTTTGCGCATGGTATCCGATCACACCCTCCACTTCGTTGGCGGAGGCGTTCGAAAGGAACTGCGCACGCCTCAGGGTGGATCGCGCGACCGGAGAAAAGCGCTACGCGATCGTGCAGGCGGAGGACGAAATCGCGGCGATCGGCATGGCGATCGGAGCCGGCTGGAATGGCGCGCGCGCTTTCACGGCGACGTCGGGGCCGGGAATCTCGTTGATGCAGGAATTCCTCGGTCTCGGCTATTTCGCCGAGATCCCGACCGTCGTGTTCGACGTTCAGCGCGGCGGCCCGTCGACCGGCATGCCGACGCGCACGCAGCAGTCGGACATTCTGAGTTGCGCGTTCGCCTCGCACGGCGACACCAAGCATATATTGCTGTTGCCGGACGGCCCGGGGGAAAGTTTCGAATTCGGCGCGCTCGCTTTCGATCTGGCGGAACGGTTGCAAACGCCGATCTTCGTCATGCTCGATCTCGACATCGGCATGAACTCTCATCTCTGCGAGCCCTTTCGTTGGGACGATTCGCGAAAGTTCGACCGCGGCAAAGTCATGTCCTCCGCCGATCTCGAGGCGGGACGCGATTTCGGCCGCTATCTCGACGTCGACGGCGACGGCATTCCCTGGCGCACCATTCCTGGCGCGCATCCGAAGCGCGGCGCCTATTTCACGCGAGGCACCAGCAGGGACCGATACGCCCGTTACACCGAGGAGGGCGACCCCTACGTCGACAACATGGAGCGATTGCTTCGCAAGTTCGACACCGCACGAACGATTCTGCCGGGCGCCAAGCTTCGCAAGGCGGCTCGGCCCACCCGCACCGGCGTGATCCATTACGGATCGACGGCCGCCGCAATGGACGAGGCCGAAGAGTTGCTGAGGGAAGACGGCGTGTTGGTGGATTCGTTGCGGATCCGCGCTTTTCCGTTTGGACCGGAAGTCGGCGCCTTCATCGACGCGCACGACCGGATCTTCGTCGTCGAGCAGAACCGCGACGCCCAGATGCGCACGCTGCTGATGGCGGACTTCGATATGGCCGCCCACAAGTTTCACTCGATTTTGCACTTTGACGGAACGCCGATCACCGCCCGCTTCATTTGCCGCGAGATATCCACGCGAATGCCCGCGAGAACCGCTCCGCGATTCAAGGAGGTGGCGTCGTGACTTACCTCGCCAAACCGAAGTTTCATCACCCCGCCATCGAGGTCAATGCGCTCGGCCTCACCCATCGCGACTACGAAGGATCGGTTTCGACGCTCTGCGCGGGATGCGGCCACGACTCGATCAGCGCGGCGATCATCCGCGCGTGCTTCGAACTCGATCTTCAGCCGCACCGTATCGCCAAACTGAGCGGCATCGGTTGCTCGTCGAAAACTCCGACCTACATGCTCGGCCAGAGCCATGGGTTCAACTCCGTGCATGGACGCATGCCCTCGGTGCTGACAGGCGCCAGTCTGGCCAACCGCGGATTGCTCTATCTCGGCGTTTCCGGCGACGGCGACACCGCCTCGATCGGCCTCGGCCAGTTCGCGCACGCAATGCGGCGCGGCGTCGACATGACCTACATCACGGAAAACAACGGCGTCTACGGGCTGACGAAAGGGCAATTCTCCGCGACGTCGGATACGGGATCGAAGAGCAAGAAGGGCGTCGAAAATCTCGACGCCCCCATCGATCTCGTCGCCATGGCCCTGCAACTGGGCGCCACTTTCGTCGCTCGCGGGTTTTCCGGCGACAAGGGTCAGCTCGTTCCGCTGATCAAGGCGGCGTTCGAGCATCGCGGCGCGGCCTTCATCGACGTGGTCTCGCCCTGCGTCGCCTTCAACAACCACGAGGGTTCGACAAAGAGTTTCGACTATGTCCGCGAGCACAACATCGCCCTCAATTCGCTGGACTTCATCACTGGCCGGCGGCCGATCGAGATCGACGCGCAGGCCGGGGTCAGCGAAACGGTGACGCTCCACGACGGCTCAGCGATCCGCCTGCACAGGCTGGCGGAGGATTACGATTGGCGCGACAGGTCAGCGGCATCGGCGATGCTCGAGCGGCACCGCGGCGAAGGCAATCTCGTCACCGGCCTGATCTACATGAACGAAGAGCCGGTGGATCTGCACCAGCGCCTCGGGACGTCGCAAACGCCGCTCAACGCGATGTCCGAGGTCGATCTCTGCCCGGGCTCGAAGGCGCTCGAAGCGATCAACCAGTCGTTGCGCTAGGCGGACGGGTCATCGCGGCGCGAGGTTGTGCTGAAAACGCCCTCGGCCGCTTAGAGCGAGCCAAGATCGAGTTCGAGCAAGCTCCGGCACAGCGTGCTATAAATCGTGCATGATCAACTTGTCCCAAGAGACCGTAGCCTTGGCCAAACGGCTGGCTGCCGCGCACCATCTTTCCATTGAGCAGGCCATTCGCCTGGCGTTGGAAGAAGAGGCGCGCGCCGAAGGCATCGCGCCTGAACCGTTGCGTCCGCGCGAACAATCCCCTGAAGCCATTGCCGCGCGCCGGGCGCGCACCGACACGTTGGTCGCCGAACTGGCCGCCATGCCGATTCTCGACCCACGATCCCCACGCGAGATCATGGACGATCTCAATGCGCTATGATCGTCGTCGATAGTTCCGCGTTCAAGCCGGCAGCGTAGTCGGCGCCAAGCGCGCGTATCCATGAACGGCCAGAATGTCGCGGCGCAGTGCGCGCCGCCGGAATTTCTTGCACTTTTCCCGACGGCCAACAAATTCTGGCCAATTCAGACGTTGAAATCCCGCGTCGAGCCGCCGCGGAGCCGGATGTCGCGTATGCGGCCTGCACGAAAAACAGGCGCCACCCTCGAAGCCCTTGTTCGGGTCGCCTGAGGGTTTCCAACCCGCGGAGACTTTGGCTATAATGGCCGCTCGGGGCGACATCGACGGCGGGACGACATCGCCGGTCCATTTCGAGCAGGCGGTCTGATGACGCAACACGAATTCGACGCGGACCGCCTGATCGAGGCTTCACTGCCCCTGCTCGGCCTCGAACTCAGCGAGGCGTCGCGCAAGGTGGTCGAGATGCATCTGGAAACCGCCGAGCTTCTGTGGCGCGCGGTGCGGGACTTCCCGCTCGACGACGAGGCGGAGCCGGCGCCGGTGTATACGGCGTGAGCCTCGCCACGCACATGATGAGCGCGCTGGAAATTCGCGCCGCCGTCGCCAGCGGCGAGGCGAGCGCGAGCGAAATCGTCGAAGCGACGCTCGAGCGCATCGAGGCGCTCAACCCCAAGCTCGGCGCCTTCACCGACATCACAGCCGACCGCGCGCTAGCCAGGGCCGCATCGATCGACGCGAGTCGCGCGAGCGGAAAGACGCTCGGGCCGCTAGCGGGCGCGCCGTTCGCGGTGAAGAACCTGTTCGACGTCGCCGGCCTGACGACGCGAGCGGGATCGCTCATCAACCGCGACCGGGCCCCCGCCGGCGCCGACGCGACAATCGCGGCGCGGCTCGAGGCGGCCGGCGCGATCCTGGTCGGCGCGCTCAACATGGGCGAGTACGCCTACGACTTCACCGGCGAGAACGCGCACGACGGGCCCTCGCGCAATCCACACGATCATGGGCGCATGACAGGCGGCTCGTCGGGGGGCTCGGCCGCGGCAGTCGCAGGCGGCCTCGCGGCGCTCTCGCTCGGCTCCGACACCAACGGCTCGATCCGCGTGCCCGCGTCGCTGTGCGGGATATTCGGCCTCAAGCCAACCTACGGCCGGCTCTCGCGCGCCGGCACGTTTCCGTTCGTCGCGAGCTTCGATCATGTCGGACCATTGGCGCGTTCGGTCGGCGACCTCGCGGCGAGCTACGATGCGATGCAGGGGCCGGATGCGCGCGATCCCGCGCAGGCCGCGCGACCGATCGAGCCGACCTCGCCCGGCCTCGACGGAGGGCTCGCCGGCCTCAGAATCGCGCGGCTCGGCGGCTATTTCACCCGGGGCGGCGAGCCGGCCGCGTTCGCGGCGGTGGATCGCATCGCCGGCGCGCTGGGGGCGACGCAGACGATCGAGCTGCCGGGGATCGAGGCCGCGCGCGCGAGCGCCTATCTCATCACGATGGTCGAAGGCGCGGCGCTGCACGCCGACCGGTTGCGCGATCGGGCGGACGAGTTCGACCCGGAAGTGCGCGATCGGCTGATCGCCGGCGCCATGTTGCCGGGCGCCTGGGTCGTGAAAGCGCAGAAATTGCGCGGCTGGTATCGCGAGCGCGTCGCCGAGGCGTTTGGCGCTGTCGACATCCTCTTGGCGCCCGCAACGCCTTGCCGCGCGCCGCTGATCGGCCAGAAGACCTTCGTGCTCGACGGGCACGAAATGCTGATCCGGCCGAACCTGGGACTCTTCACGCAGCCGATCTCGTTCATCGGACTGCCGGTATGCACGGTTCCCGTCTGGACCGAGGGCGTGGCGCTGCCGATCGGCGTGCAGGTCATCGGGGCGCCCTGGCGCGAGGATCTCGTGCTGCGCGTCGCGCGCGCGTTGGAGCGTGAGGGCGCCGTGCGCGCGCCGATCGGAGAGATCGCGTGAGCCGCGCCGCTTCTCCCCTCCCCGTTATTACGGGGAGGGGCCGGGGGGTGGGGCTCTTCATGGGAGCGCGAAGTCGCTTTCAGAGCCTGCGGAAGCGGCGCGCGCCCCACCCCCTACCCCCTTCCCCGCAAGAGGCGGGGAGGGGAAATTCGGGCTGGGCGAACTGATCCGCACCGACGCGCGATCCGATCAATCGCAGATATTCCGTTCTCGAGCGGGCTGCGCCGCGCGATCGAAGCCAGGAAGGATGCCCATGGTCATCGATGATCCGGAAACCCGCGCCGAGCTCGAGGCGATGTTCGCAGCTTACGAGCGCGCGCTGGTCGGTAACGACGTAGCGGCGCTCGACGGCTTTTTCATCGATTCGCGCGAAGCCATCCGCTACGGCGCGACCGAGAACCTCTACGGGATCGAGGAAATCCGCGCCTTTCGCGCCGCGCGGCCGTCGGCAGGTCTGGCGCGCGCCCTGGAGCGCACGCGGATCACGACTTACGGCCGCGATCTCGGCGTCGCCGCGACGCTGTTCCGCCGCGCGAACGCTCCCGGCAAGATCGGCCGGCAGATGCAGACATGGGTGCGGTTTCCGCAGGGCTGGCGCATCGTCGCGGCGCATATCAGCGTGATCGACGAACCGAAGGGCAGTTGAGTTGGAAAGGCTGCCCGTCATCGATATGCGAGGGTTCGCGGACGGCGGCTTCGAGCGGATCACGGCGGAGATCGCCAAAGCCTGCCGCACGGTCGGCTTCTTCTACGTCGTCGATCACGGCGTGGCGCCCGACCTGATGCGCGCGGCGTTCGCGGAGTCGAGGGCGTTTTTCGCGCAGCCCGTCGCGACGAAGGCGGCGCTCGCGATCGAGCGCGTGGGCGGCAATCGCGGCTATTCCGGCCTGCTGCACGAGGCACTGAACGCGAAGGCTGGCGCGGACCTCAAGGAGGCGTTCAACATCGGCCTCGACCTCGCTCCGGACGATCCCGAGCTGATCGCCGGCGTCGCGTTTCGCACGCTGAACGTCTGGCCCGACGCGCCGGGCTTCAGGTCGACGCTGCTCGCCTATTTCGACGCCTGCTCGGGTCTCGCCAACGCGCTGCACCGGGCCTTCGCCAGCGACCTCGGCCTTCCCCTCGACTTCTTTCGCGACAAACTCGATCGTCCCATGGCGACCCTCCGCCTGCTGCACTATCCCGCCTCGTCCTCGGAAGGCGAGATCGGCGCGGGCGAACACACCGATTACGGCAATATCACGCTGCTCGCCGCCGACGACGTCGGCGGCCTCGAGGTGCGCACGCGATCCGGCGATTGGATCGCCGCGCCGCCGATTCCGAATGCGTTCGTCGTCAACATCGGGGACTGCCTGATGCGCTGGACCAACGACGTTTACGTCTCGACGCCGCACCGCGTGATCAACCGCTCCGGCCGCGAGCGCTTTTCGATCGCGTTCTTCTTCGATCCGAACCCGGACGCGCTCGTCGAGGCGATCCCCAGCTGCGGGGCGCCGCGCTACCCGCCGATCCTCGCGGCGGATTATCTGAAGAGGCGGCTCGACGCGAGCAAGCCGAAGGGGATCTGACGCCGTCATTGCGAGGCGAAGCCGAAGCGATCCGTGGTCCCGCGGATCGGTCGGGGCCTTTCGACCATGATCGCCTCGAAAGTCGCGGCTACTGACCAGGAGCAGGCGAACGCTTTTCCGGGGAGAGGAACGCGCGCTGGACAGCGCGGAGAACTGGAATAAGAAACCCGCTGGGCGCGAGGGGTCTGGATGTATATTCTGGGGGTTCATACCGGTGGACACGACGCCTCGGCCTGTATCTACAAAGACTTCGAACTCGTCGCGGCCGTCTCGCTCGAGCGGCTGACCCGCGCGAAGAGCGCGGGCGTCACGCCGGCTCAGCCGATGCCGAACCGGGCAATCGACGAGTGTCTGGCGATCGCCGGCGTCGGTCGCGGCGACATCGACGTTCTCGCGCTTTCGAGAGCCTTGTTCGAGTATCAGGATTTCGCCCTGACCGGCCTGTCGGCGCTCGAACAGGCATGGTGGCGGCTGCGGGGCCGGCGGCGGCTGCGCCTCGCCGATCACATGATGCGCAAGGAGGGCAAGACCGACGCGTCGGCGATCTTCCGAAGCGAACGGTTTCTCGCTCGGGAAGGTTTCGGCCGCGGGCGCCTGCATTTCTACAACCATCACCTCGCCCATGCCTTGCCCGCCTATTTCTACAGCGGTTTCGACGAGGCGCTCGTTCATACGGCCGACGGAACGGGCGACGGCGTCGCTTTCAGCGCCCGGATCGGACGCCCCGGCGGCTTGGAGCTGCTGTTCGGCGGCGACGAGGCTTTCCTCGGGAAGAGGGAGAGGAACAGCCTCGGCTTGCTCTATAGCGGCTTCACCGCCGCGCTCGGATTCACGCCGAACCGTCACGAGGGCAAGCTCGTCGGCCTCGCCGCGCATGGCCGCCCTGTCGCCGCGGAACTCATCATGAGCTGGTATCGCGTCGAGGACACGGGCCGCATTCGTTCCCGCGCCGATTTTCGAAAGAATCGCGAGATCGCCGAAGCGGCGGCCGGGGTCTGCCGCGACCTTTCGCCGGGCGACGCGGCGGCTTCGATCCAGGAGGCCGTCGAGGTTCTGATGACGCGTTCGATCGGCGCGCTGCAGAAGCGGACGGGATTGCGCAACCTCGCGGTCGGCGGCGGCGTCTATGCGAACGTCAGATTGAATCGCCGCCTGCTCGAAAACAACGCCGCCGAAGCGATCTTCATCTTTCCGGCGATGGGCGACGAGGGACTGCCGATCGGCGGCTGTCTGGACTATCTCCTGCAGCAGCGCGGCTCCGAGGAATGGCAGCGAAATCGACGCGTGCTCGATTCGATGTTGCTGGGTCGCGACCACCGCGCCGATCCCGATGCGCTCGCCGCCGCCTTCCCAAAGCTTCGGCTGTCGCCGATACGGGAACCCGATGCAGTGGTGGCGGCGGTCGCGGACGCACTCGTCGACGGCAAAGCGGTCGGGATCCATGACGGGCGCATGGAATTCGGGCCACGCGCGCTGGGCGCACGCTCGATCCTCGCCTCTCCGGCGCGGCGCGAAATCAACGATTCGTTGAACGCTCGGCTCTCGCGGTCCGACTTCATGCCGTTCGCGCCGGTCGTATTGTCGGAATATGCCGAACAGCTGTTCGACATCCGCGCCGGCAATGCGCACGCAGCACACTTCATGACCATCACGTGCGACGTTCGGGCGGCGTGGCGCGACCGGATTCCGGCTGTCGTCCACATCGACGGATCGGCGCGGCCGCAGATCGTCGATCCCGAGCCGCGAACGATCTATCGCCGCATTCTGGAAGCCTGGCATTCCCGCAGCGGCATTCCCGCGCTCGTCAACACCAGTTTCAACGTCCACGAGGAGCCTATTGTCGACACGCCGGAGCAAGCGCTGGACGCGCTGGAGGCCGATCGAGTCGATTTGCTGGTGCTGAACGGGCGGATTTTCGAGCGTTGAGGGTTCGGGGGCGGGATCGCGATCGATGCCGCCGGGCTTCTTGTCATGGCCGACGGCTCGATCGGCGAAAGCCTCGTTCGAGCGGGCAGCGCAACGCCCACTGGACAGCGCGGAAAACTCGACTAGAAATCCGGTCGGCGCGAGGGGTCTCGATGTATATTTTGGGCGTAAATACCGGTAATCATGACGCCTCAGCCTGCCTCTTTAAAGACTTCGATCTCCTCGCCGCCGTCTCGCTCGAGCGGCTGACTCGCGTGAAGGACGCCGGCGTCACGACGGACGAGCCGATGCCGAATGCGGCGATCGACGAGTGTCTGGCGATCGCAGGCATCGGGCGCGGCGACGTCGACGTCCTCGCCCTGTCGAGAGCCCTGTTCGAGTATCAGCAGTTCGCTTTGACGGGCCTGCGAGCCGTCAGTCAGGCTTGGTATCGGTTGCGGGGCAGGCGGAAGCTTCGAATGGTCGAACGGATGATGCGCAAGGAGGGCAACACGGACGCATCGGCAATCTTCCGAACCGAATGCTTTCTCGCTCGCGAAGGTTTCGGCCGCGCGCGCCTGCATTTCTACAACCATCACCTCGCCCACGGCCTGCCCGCCTTTTTCTACAGCGGTTTCGACGAGGCGCTCATTCATACGGCGGACGGGTACGGCGACGGCGTCTCCTACAGCGCCCGGATCGGGCGCCGCAGCGGCGTCGAACTGCTGTTCGGCGGCGACGAAGCTCTGTTCGCGCGCAGGGAGGGGAACAGCCTCGGCTTGCTCTACGGCCGCTTCACCGCGGCTCTCGGCTTCATAGCCAGCCGTCACGAAGGCAAGGTCGTCGGCCTCGCGGCCCATGGGCGCCCTGTCGCCGCGGAACGCATCGCGAGCTTATTTCGCGTCGAGGAAACAGGCCGAATCCGCGCCGATTTGCGAAAGAAGCAGTATGCCGAATTGGCGGCCGCCGTCTGCCGGGACCTTTCGCGCAGCGACGCGGCGGCCTCGATTCAGGAGGCCGCCGAGGTTCTTATGACGCGGTCGATCGCGGCGCTGCTGAAGCGAACCAACTTGCGCAACCTCGCGGTCGGCGGAGGCGTCTATGCGAACGTCCGCTTGAATCGCCACCTGCTCGAAAACACTGCTGCCGACGCCATTTTCATCTTCCCGGCGATGGGCGACGGGGGATTGCCGGTCGGCGGCTGTCTGGATTATCTGCTGCAGCAGCGCGGCCCCGAGGAATGGCAGCGAAATCGACGCGTGCTCGATTCGATGTTGCTGGGTCGCGACCACCGGGCCGAGCCCGACGCCCTTGCCGCCGCGTTCCCAAAACTGCGGCTGTCGCCGATTCGGGAATCCGACGCGGTGGTGGCGGCGGTCGCAGACGCGCTCGTCGCCGGTAAGGCGGTCGGGATCCATGACGGGCGCATGGAATTCGGTCCGCGCGCGTTGGGCGCGCGCTCGATCCTCGCCTCTCCGACGCGGCGTGAAATCAACGATTCCCTGAACGCTCGGCTCTCGCGATCGGACTTCATGCCGTTCGCGCCGGTCGTATTGTCCGAATACGCCGAGCAGGTGTTCGACATCCACGCCGGAAATAAGCACGCGGCACACTTCATGACCATCACCTGCGACGTTCAGGCGGCATGGCGCGACCGCATTCCCGCGGTCGTCCACATCGACGGATCGGCGCGGCCGCAGATCGTCGATCCCGAGCCGCGAACGCTCTATCGCCGCATTCTGGAAGCTTGGCATTCCCGCAGCGGCATTCCCGTGCTCGTCAACACCAGCTTCAACGTCCACGAAGAGCCGATCGTAGACACGCCGGAGCAGGCGCTGATCGCGCTGGAGGCCGATCGAGTGGATTTGCTGGTGCTGAACGGGCGGATTTTCGAGCGATGAAGGTTCGAGGTTCTGCTCGCTGAGCGGCTACTTCGCCGACCATCGAGGACCGGGCCAGAGATGAATCGAGCCCATAGATGCGCGTGAGTTTCGACGGCGGCCGGATCAACGAGCGCGGCGTCGCCGTCGCGATATTCGATTACGCCTTTCATGCGCGTGCGCTGCTCGGCGTCGAGCCGATCATCCTGCACGATGCGAGCGATCCGCCCGAGCCCGCGCAACTCGAGCGTTTCGCGCGCAGCTTTCCAACCCACGCCTACCAGAGCGACGAGGAGAGGCAGCGGCTGATCGAACGGGAGCGGATCGACGTCGCTTATTTCCTGAAGACCGGGCGCAGGCCGATCCCCGTTTCGAACTCGAGCCGCACCGCGGTTCACGAGGTGTTCCGCCTCTTCCACCCCCACGGGGACGCCTACGCCTATATCTCGACATGGCTTGCGAAGGCGACGACCGGGTCGCGCTATCCCGCCGTGCCGCATATCGTCGATCCGCCACCGGCGCGAGTGAATTTGCGTGCGGAGTTCGGCGTGCCCGCGGACGCCTTCGTAGTCGGGCGTCATGGCGCGAGTGACCAGTTCAATGTGCCTTTCGTCGCCGACGCGATCGAGGCGGCGTTGCAGCGTCGCAAGAACTTGTGGCTGATGCTGCTCAACACCGATCGTTTTTCGAGCCACGAGCGCATTGTCCATCTGCCGCGCGCGGGCGATCGGCAGCGCGTCGCCGATTTCGTCGGAAGCTGCGACGCCGGGCTGAACGCCCGCCGCTCCGGCGAGGCGTTCGGCCTTTCGATCGCCGAGTTCCTCTCGGAAGACAAGCCCGTGCTCGTCTGGGAGGGCGGGCGCGACCGCAATCATCTCGAACTCGTCGACGACCCGCGCTACCGCTTTCGGACGCGGACCGATCTCACGCAGAAGCTGGTCGAATTGGAGCGCGGCGCGGGCGATGGGACCTTTCGCGCGCGCGTCGCCGAATTCAGGCCCGAGCAGGTGATGCGCACATTCGCGAGCACGTTTCTCGAACCGGGTCAAAAGGCGTGGCCGCAATTGCCGCCGGGGTTCCGGCTCGCGATGCGCGCGCGGATGCGGTTGTCTCGATGGCGCGATCGCTATTGGATCGGCCGCTAGCGGGGTCCGCCGCCAAACCCGCACGACAGGCCGGCGCGGCTTCGCGTGTCGCTCGACGCATCGATTCGATGGCCGGTCGACGCGAGCGCGCCAGGGCCATTCGCGAATATGCCGGTTTCGGTGACCAGCAGATCCACGCGGCCCTGCTCCAGCGCGCGCAACGCCTCTTCGGGCCGATTGATGATGGGCTCTTCGTGGGCGTTGAACGAGGTGTTGATCGCACAAGGAAGCCCGCTGATCTCCTCGAAGCGCCGCAGGATGTCGTAATAGGTCGGATTGTCCTCTCTGCGGATCACCTGCGGGCGGGCGGTTCCGTCGACATGGACGACCGCCGGGATGTGGTCGCGCCATTCCGGCCTGACGTTGCAGGTGACCGTCATGTATCGCGCCGTGTAAAGCAGGGCGCGCGGCAGATCGAACACTTCGTTCACGCGCGCATCGCGCACCACCGGAGCGAAGGGCATGAACTCGGTGCGCTCCAGCCGCTTGTTCAACCAGTCGTTGATCGAGCGGTCGGCGGGCGAGGCCATGATCGTGCGCGCGCCGAGGGCACGCGGGCCGTATTCGCAACGCCCGAGATAAAGGCCCAAAATCCGGCGCTCCGCGAGCATCCGCGCCGCCGCCTCGACGATGCCGTCGCTTGCGACGCGCGCCGCCCCGGCGCGCAAGAACGCCTCGTCGGCTCCCGCCATGAAATCGCGGCCGAAATAAAGATTCCCGAATTTCTCCCGCCGGGCGAGAAACGTTCCGAGGCCGTCGCGCTCCATCAGCAATTGAAGCACTCCGCCCGCGGGCTCGCCTTGATCTGACATCGCGGGATAGACGAAGACTTCGTCGAAGGGAAACCGCTCGGCGATGCGCTGAGTCAGTTTGACGTTGGCGAAAACGCCGCCCGACACCGCCAAATTGCGCGGACGCTCCCGCTCGAAAATCCTGTCGAGCGAGGCGAGCGTCACCTGCTCGAGAACCTGTTGCACCGAGGCAGCGATATCCTCACGCCGCCCACGCGCGGCCAGCTCCCGCAACTCGGCCGCGAGTTCGCCCATCCTGACGTCGGCCCTTATCTGACCGTTCCTCCGCACGCGATAATGCCGCAGGAGCGCCGGCGCATGGACCGGCTCGCCAAAAGCAGCGAGGCCCAGCACCTTGCCTTCATGTCGCATACGGCGAAAGCCGAGAGACTCGGTCGCTACGGCGTAGAGCTGGCCGAGGCTATCGGCGCTGTTGGTGCGGCGCAGACTGCGAGAGCCGGCTTCTGCGCCAAACAACTCCCTGAGGCGGCCGCCAACGAGCCGCCGCGCGCTGTAATGGACGCGGTCGCCGCCGCCGTCCGAGGTGTAGATCAGCGCGTCGTCGAAGTCGGTGTGGAACAGCGCAGCCAGCGCGTGCGCGAGATGGTGGTTGTAGAATGTTATTCGGCTCGGCCGCAGGCCTTGGTCGGCGAGAAAGCGTCGTGCGTCGAACGCGCGCTCCGGATGGCGAATCCACTGACGCGCCATCGCTTCAAAGAGGTGGCGCACTTCACCGCGCGGGACGGGCGCCGGCCACCGCGAGCGCGCGGTGAAATAATTTTGCGGGTAGTAGCCGCGCGACATCGCCACGGCCTCGACCCGCCCCGCCCCGAGCCCGGCCTGCGCGAGGCATTCGGAGACGGCTTCCGCGGGAAAGCGCAGACCGTCGCCTTTTATCCGGGTAATCCGCTCCTGCGCGACCGCGGCGATCAGCCTGTAGTCATCATAGAGAGCCGCCCCCGCGTCGTGCGATTCGTAAACGCCTAGAATGATCATGCGCCCAGAGCCGGGGGCTGCCCTTGTCGCAGCGGCGTATGTCCACTCGCTGGTCCGATCTGCCATGTCAATTGAAAATCTGCGATACGATGGAGGTAACAGGGGATCAACATTTTGCCGCCGTCACAGTGTCCTCTTCCCTTAGTCTAATTCCAAAAGGGGTCGCGATAATCGCCGAGTCTGAGGCCGCGACCTGAGGCCGGCTCGTAACGAGATCCCGTCGCCACAGAGGGGACTTCCGGAGCGGGATCGCCACTTTGCCGCGCAATATTTAGCGAGGAGCAGGCCGCCCGCTCACATACGCCCGCCACCCCCTGAACCTGGATACGTCCTCGGCCCCCTTCACCGCCTCCGCTTCGACAAGGAACCCCTTCGCGCTCGTCCCGTCCTCGAAAGCGAGCGTGCCGATCCCCAGCGGCGGAGGAATCGCCGCGACGAAACTGCCGAACGCGGCGGGCGCGAGCGACCAGACCTCGACCTCGATCTCGGCCCCTTGCCCCGGCGCGACGCGCAGCAGGCCCGGCTTGGCCGGTTTCGCATTGGGCAGGGCATAGAGCCGATAGTCGGCCCTCGTGCGCGCCTCGCGCACGAATTCCGCCCCGAGAACTGCGAGTTCGCCGTTCAGCGGGAGGCCTGAGAGATGCGCGCCGACCACCGCGATTTCGATGCGATCTGCCGCAGCCTCGAAGCGAGGCGCCGGCGGCGGTGCGCGGCCGGTCGCGCCGATCGGCGCGCCGGAGGCGGCGTGCGCGCGCGCCGCGATCGCCGCGATCAGACCATCCGCCCCTGCGCGTGCGATCAGCGTCACGCTGGAGGGCAGGCCGTCGCCGCGTACGCCCGAGGGATAGGCGAAGGCGCAGAGATCGAGCAGGTTGACGAAGTTGGTGTAGGGCCCGAGGTTCGAGTTGGTCTTGATTGGATCGGCTTCGACCTCGGCGCGCGTATAGAAGCGCGGCATCGTCGGGACCGCCATCACGTCGAAAGCGCGCCAGGCCGCCTCGCTCGCGCGGCGCTGCGCCGCCAGCTTGTACGCAGCCTCGAAGGCCGCGACAGCGTCGAAGTTGCGGGCGCCCTCGATGATCTTGCGCGTCACCGGAAGCAGAGTATCCGGGCGCGACTCGATCAGCCGCTTGGTCGCGGCGTAGCGCTCGGCGACCCAGGGTCCCTCATACAGCAGCCGCGCGACCTCGAAGAACGGCGCGATATCGAATTCCGCGATTGTAGCGCCCAGAGCCGCGAGCCGTTCGAGATCGGCCGCGAAGGCGCGCTCCGCTTCCGCGTCGCCGAGAAAGACCCGCTCCCCTGGCCGTGGCGCGCCGATGCGAAGATGCGGCGGCAGCGAGGCGAGCCGCGGTTCGGGAAACGGCCTCGAATAGGCGTCCGCCGCGTCGTAGCCTGCAGCGATCCGATAGACCGCGAAGGCGTCGCCCACCGTCAGCGCGAACACCGAGATCGTATCGAGCGTGCGACACGCGGGAACGACGCCGCTCGCCGAAAGCGAGCCGAGCGTCGGCTTCAGGCCGACGATGCCGTTGAGCGCGGCGGGCACGCGCCCGGAGCCCGCCGTGTCGGTGCCGAGCGCGAACGGCACGAGCCCGGCGGCGACCGCGCTCGCCGAGCCGGAACTCGACCCGCCGGAAATGAGCTCGGCCCGCAACGCATTGCGCGGCACGCCATAGGGCGAGCGCACGCCCACGAGCCCCGTCGCGAACTGATCGAGATTGGTCTTGCCGACGACGATGGCGCCAGCGGCCTGCAACCGCTCGACGACGAAGCTCGACCTGGCGGGCTGGTAGGCGAAGGCGGGGCACGCGGCGGTGGTCGGCAGGCCCGCGAAGTCGATATTGTCCTTGACCGCGAAGGGAACGCCGAACAGCGGACGGGCCGCCGCGCCGGCCGCGTCGAGCGCCGCCGCCTCCTCCAGCGCGTCCGCCTTCGGTCGTAGCGAGATGAACAGCGCGGGATCGGCATGCGCCTCGATTGTCGCATAGGTCGCCTCGATCGTATCGCCGACGCGCCCGCCGCTCGCATGCCGGGCGACCATTTCCTCTATCGTTTCGGTCATTGGCCCCCACCCCGTTCGGCGTCCGTGAAGCAAGAATCGTACGACGCTCGCGCGTCAGTGCACCCATTCGTAGTGCAGGCTCGCCAGCAATGCGATCGCGCCATGGCGGAAAAAGGCCGACAACATCGCTAGCCTCCCGGCGAATCCGAGGAACTCGATACCGCAGCGGTCGGCTTTTCCAAAATCGCTTGGACTTCGACGCAGGCCCAGGGCACGGCGGCGCCCATGCGCCGATTGAGGCGCCACCACCAGCGATGTTCTTCGAGCCGGCGCAGCGGCCCGCCGGAGATGATGCGGAATCCGCGGGTCTCGATGAGTCTGAGATGGGAGTGGCGTCGGAGCTGACGGAGAAAGGAACGGTGGGAGAAGGTCTGGATATGCGTCCACTTCTTCCCCGGTCGCCATATCAGCGACGCCCAGATCCAGCAATTGCGAACGAAGGCGAGCGGCGAAAGGAAGATCGGGACGCCGATGCACACCTTGCCGCCCGGCTTGGCCATGCGCTCGAGAGCGGCGATCGCGGTTTCAACCCGCGGCAGATGCTCCAGCACCTGCTCGCAAACCACGACATCGAAGGCGTTCGATGGCGTCCCGGGATTGCCGGCCATCAGATCGTCGATCCTGTAGGACGAATAGCGCTCCGATCGGTAGAGGCATTCTTTCTTCACGTCGGTTGCTTCGATCTCGATGTTGCCGCTATGCGGCCGCGATTCGAGATGCCGAAACAGGATGCCGGAGGCGCAGCCGACGTCGATCACCTGCAGCTTCTGCCCGCGCCTCGCCGCCTCGGCGGCCCACGCGTCGATTTCGTCCGCGAGCGCGTCATAGCGCGCCTCGCGCAGGCTGTAATATTCCTCCCGGCGCGGATCTACGCCGTAGGCGTGTCTCGGCTTGGCGACGAAATTCTCGGACAAGTCGACCTCGGCGCGTGTGCGGAGCGCAGCTCACACGTGTATGACTAAGGCGATTCCACCTACTCCAGCGCCGAGTCTTTTCAAAATCGATGCCGGGTTACAGCGCTGGGAGCGCGATTTTTGGGCGATGCGCCCCCTTGCCCGGCCTGCAATTCCCACGCAGTGTCTGCCTACCCAGGGCCCGAGACGGAACGATGAACCGACGCAGCTTTCTCTTCGGCGCCGCCGCGGCGGCGGCCGCCATCGATCTCGCGCCGGCCGCCGTGCTCGCGAACGTACCGACTCCGTTCACGCCGGACCTCTGGCCCGAAATGAGCAATCGCGAAGGTTTCGTCGCCTGGATGAAGCTGCATCGCGGTGAAGACGCGAATTTTCTCGGCCAGCGCTGGGATCGCTATCTCCAGTTGATCAGCCACGAAGACGTCTGGGACGCCGCCGACAAGCGCGCCTATCTCATGACGCCGCGCGAGGAATTCGTCACCGCGGAGAATCTCTCGCGCGCCTACGAGTGGCATCATCTCAACATTGGTTTCGGCGTCACCATCACCGGGCCGCATACGGTCGCGCGGATGACGAATACGCTGGCCATCAAGCCGGGCGACAAGGTGCTGGAGATCGGCACCGGGTCCGGATACCAATCGGCGTATCTGAGCTATCTGACCGACAAACTGTGGTCGATCGAGATCGTGCCGCCGCTGGCCAGGCGCACGCACGCGCTCTACGGCGCGCTGATCGCGCGCGGCTATCGCGAGTACGCCGCGATCAAGACCAAGAACGCCGACGGCTATTATGGCTGGGAAGACGCCGCGCCGTTCGACAAGATCATCGTCACCTGCGGCATCGACCACATTCCGCCGCCGCTGCTACGGCAGCTGAAGCCCGGCGGGATCATGGTCATCCCGGTCGGCCCGCCCGGCGCCCAGCACGTGATCAAGGCTGTCAAGAGAGAGGGCGCCGACGGCGCGCTCCGTGTCGCCCGTTCCGACATCTATGGCGGCGCGATCATCCCCTTCGTGCCCTTCACCGGCGGCCATCAGGGGACTTAGGTTGAACGCTAACCCCTTCCCCCCTCGTGGGGGAAGGTGGCGCCATAGTCCGGCGAAAGACGGGCGTTCTTCCGAACCCCCTATGGGGCCGGATGAGGATCGAACGGAGCGAGATGGCTCTGAATGTTCAACACGTCATGTAATCCGCTTGGCGCTCCGCAACCCTTTGGTAGATTTTGAAAGTGCGCGGCGAACCACGGAGCCATCTCGTTCCGCTCGATCGCCCTTATCCGTCATTGCTTCGCAATGACACCTTCCCCCTCGAGGGGCCTCGAGGGGGAAGGTGGGGCGACCCAATCCCACCGGTCCGGCTATCCGCGGCGGCTCGCCGTAATCGCGACGCAGAGCGCAGCGAAGGGAAGCGACCCAGACTAGGGGCCTCCATCTTCATGGCTCCGGATGCCTATCCACGTCTTGTCATCGTTCACGCCGGGACAAGGCTTCGTACCTTGAAGGCCGAACGGCGAATATGCGCAAGATCGTAATCCATCTGCATGCGCAACCAGCTGTCGGCGGTGCTGCCGATAGCCTTTTCGAGGCGCACGGCCATTTCCGGGGTGATGCCGCTGCGCCCGGAAATCACTTTGTGAAGCTGCTGGCGCGTGACGCCGAGGGCGTCCGCCGCGTCCTTGATGGTGACGCCCAGCTCCGCAAGGTTGTCGCCGACGATCTCGCCGGGGTGAGACGCCCGCGATATCGGCACGGTTGGGGGGCAAGGCCCCGACGTCCAACGCCCTT
>DASXYQ010000257.1:0-3103 GCA_036502445.1 Roseiarcus sp.
CCCAGCTTCTTCAGAAGCTTTCCGACATAGCGCTGGTGAAACCTGACGCCGAACTTCTCGCCGATGACGCGCTTGAGGTGTAACCGTCCGGCGTAGGCCGCAGGGGCCGGCGCTCGCGGCTGAGATCAGCGCTGCTCGCGCGGCGGCATTTCCCGGTGGATGTTGATCAGCTCGACGAGGCTGTCGACGCCGTCGTCGGTGAAGGCCATAACGCTTTCGTCGCCGAGGCTCAGGACCCAGATGAGGCCGTCCTGGGGCTCCATTTCGATGGCGACGTCGAACAGGAAGTCGACGTCCTCGCCGAGGTCTTTGGCGACGCGATCGATGGTCCTGACGCGGGAGACCTTGTTGACGTGCATGGGTCAGGCCGCGAGCGCGGCTATGGCGTGAGGCCGCGGCCGCCAGTTCCAGGGCAGCAGTTCGTCGAGCCGATGCGCGGGATGGCCGGCGATGCGCGAGAGCACGTCGGCGAGCCACGCCTGCGGATCGACGCCATTCATCTTTGCCGTGACGATGAGACTGTACATGGCTGCGGCGCGCTGGCCTCCCCGGTCGGACCCGCAGAACAACCACGATTTCCGTCCGAGCGCGACGCCACGCAGCCCGCGTTCTGCTGCATTGTTCGACAGGCACACGCGCCCGTCGTCGAGGAACAGCGTGAAGGCCGGCCAGCGGTTGAGCATGTACTGGATCGCCTTAACGAGGTCGTGCCCGCGCGACAGCTTCGCCGCCTGTTCGCGCATGTACGTCATGAGATCGTCGACCAGGGGTCGGCTCTCCGCGCGGCGGACGGCCAGGCGCTCTTCGGAACTTTGGCCGTTGATCGAGCGCTCGATCATGAACAGCGCGTCGATGCGGCGCACCACCTCGATGGCGATCGGCGAGAGCGATATCTCGCTCTTTCCGGCAGCCTTGCGGCGCGCGTTCTCCTCGATGTCGGCCAGGACGAAGAACTTTCGCCGCGCATGCGCCCAGCACGCCGCCTCCCGGATCGGGCCGGGCTTGCGTTCCGCGAGATAGAGCCTGTTGTAGCCGTCGTAGGCGTCGGCCTGCAGGATGCCGGCGTAGCCCGCGAGATGCGCCTGCGGATGCTCGCCTCGCCGATCGCGCGAGTAGTGGAAGATCGCGGCGGGCGGCCCGGCGCCCCCGAACGGCTGGTCGTCGCGGACGTAGATCCAGAGCCGGCCGGTGTCGGTCTTGCCTTTCGCCAGCACCGGCACGGTCGTGTCGTCGCCGTGAAGACGCTCGGCCGCCGTGACATGGGCCTCGATCAGGCGGCGGAGCGGATCGAGCGCTGTTGAGACCGCGCCGACGACGTCGGCCATGGTGGAGAGCGCGATCGGCGCGCCCTCGAGCGCATAGCGCTCGGCCTGCCGGTTCAGAGGCTGGTGCTGCCCGAACTTCTCGAACACGATCATCGCGAGCAGGCTCGGGCCCGCCCAGGCCCGCGGGATCGCGTGGAACGGCGCCGGCGCCTGGCTGATCGTCTCGCAGTCCCGGCAGGAGAACTTCTCCCGCACCGTCTCGATCACCTTCCACCGTCGTGGCGTCGTCTCCAACGTCTGCGTCACGTCCTCGCCTAGCTTGCGCAAGCGATTGCCGCCGCAGCACGCGCAGGCGGTCGGCGGATCAATCACCACGCGCTCACGCGGCAGATGGTCGGGGAACGTATCGCGCTCGGCGCGCCGGCGGGTGAAGGCGCGCACTGGCGTCGTCTTCGCGGCGGCTTGCTCAGCCGCCAGTTCGTCTTCGGTGGCGGTGGCTGACAGCTCTTCGAACTCGAGCGCCAGCTGGTCGATCAGCCGCGCCGAGCGCTCGGACCGCTGCCCGTAGATCTGGCGCTGGAGCTTGGCGATCTGCAGCTTCTGCGCTGCGATCAGCGCCATGTCTTCCGACGCCTTCGCCCGCGCGGCCGCCAGCTCCGCCGCGACTTCCAGGCCCCGCGCACGCTCGGCGACAAGCGCCGCCTTCAGCGTGACGAAGTCGTCGGGAAGAGACTCAGGGGCGGGATCCATAAGACGAAGGGAATCACAATTCGCGCGCTTTGAGGCGCCCTAAAATGCGTCTGACCCCATGTTTTTCTTCGCTTCGCCCGCGTTCCGCCATCGCGCTCAGCCTGCGCTCTTTGGCCTCCATGTCAGTTGCGGATTCCGCCAGTCGATCCCTTCCAGCATGTAGGCCATCTGCCCTGCCGAGATCGACACGACGCCCTCCTTCACCGACGGCCAAATGAACTTTCCCCGGTCGAGCCGCTTCGCATACAGCGATAGCCCGAGGCCATCGTGCCAGAGGATCTTCGCCAAGTCGCCTCTGCGCCCGCGGAAGATGTAGAGATCGCCGCAGTGCGGGTCGCGCTTCAACTGCTCCTGAACCTGAAGCGCCAGCCCCTGCATGCCGCGACGCATGTCGGTGTGGCCCGCCGCGATCCACACCCGCACTCCGCTCGGCATCAGGATCATCGTTCGCTCAGAACGCCCAGAACCCGCCGAAGCGCATCGGCGTCGACGTCGTTGTCGACGCGCACGCGGCTTCCGGAGGCAAGCTCGATTTCGATCATTCCAGGCTTCTGTCGTCGCCCGTTCCTCGCCGGGCGCGGCGGTCTCGCTTCTGATCCTGGAGCCGACGCCATCGCGTCGATCTCGACCGGAAGCAAAATCGAACCATTGCTCCTGGCTGGTTCCGCGGTGCGCGCCAGCCTTCGCCACGTGAAGATCAGGCTCTGCGCCACGCCGTGCCGTCGGGCGACCTCGCTCACCACGGCGCCCGGCGCCAGCGTCTCTTCGACGATCCGCGCCTTCTCGTCCCTGCTCCAACGCCGTCGGCGCTCGATCCCGAGAACCTTCCCATCCATCTCTGCGTGACCTTAACGCTAGTTCTAAAGGTCACACCCTTCGCGACGGTTCAGCTCCCGAGCAAGGCGGCCGCCGCCGGATGGTTACCCTCAATCGCAGCGAAGGCGTCGGCAATGGTTGAGCTTGTGACCGCGGGGCCAATGCGGCCTTAGGCAGCCTTCCGCGTCTCGTTGGAGGAGGCGCCCACCGAGACGCGACATTGCCACCCGCTGCTTACGGCAACCCTCCTGCCAATAGACATAAATGGGTAG
>DASXYQ010000258.1:0-4485 GCA_036502445.1 Roseiarcus sp.
CCTACCGGCGATGGGGACCCTTGCCGACTCAGATGCTGCCGTCAGACGCCAGTTTCACCGCGAATTCCGCCGAGCGATGGCTGCAGCCCTCCGGGGGCTCGTCGTGGGCGGAGCCGAGGCGGTATATCGCGACCTTCAGCGTGGTCCTCATGTACGCGCTGATAGTGCTGCTATTGGTGTTTGAAAATAAATTTGAACCCGTCACGCCGCCCGAGCCGGTGGAGACCCCCATCGAGATAGTCGCCGAGCCGCCGCCTACCCCGCCGCCGCCTCCGCCGCCGAACCCCGCGCCGCAACCGACCGAGCAGCCGCTGGACGAAAAGCCCGCGTTCGACGCGCCGCGGGCCGCCAACGACGAGAAGGTCGATAGAGAAGCGCCCGACAAAGTCTCGCAGGCGCCTCCCGCGCCGCCGCCGGTCAAACCCCCGGGTCAGGACGCCGAGACGGGAAAGGCGACGGGGTCCGAGGCCGAGGCCGAGGCCCCGCCCAAGGAAAGTCCCGCCGACCCCGCCAAGGAGAAGACCGTCGCCGAACTGGCTCCGAACGGCGACGTGAAGCTGCAGGCGCCGCAACCCCCGCCGACGCCCAAGGAGACCGAAGTCCCGCCGCAAACGGCCGCGCCTTCGGCCGGCGTTCGAATGCCCACGTTCCAATCCGTGCCGGATGTCGCATTCGCCGGCGCGGCGCTGCCCACCCCAATAGCCGGCGGGAACGCCAAAGCGAGGTATTTGTCGATCGTCTACGGGATGATCATGGCCCGCGTGCACAAGCCGACGAGCCCGCACTTCAAATCGAGGTCCGAAGGGACGGTCTCCTTCGCGATCGACGCAAGGGGCTACCTCACGCAGAGATGGACCACGCAGTCCAGCGGCTCGCAGGAACTCGACGCCGCGATTTTTGAGGCGATCGGCGCCGCGTCGCCGTTTCCGCCGCCCCCGCGCGGCCGGCCGGCCGGACTGAAATTCGTGTACCGACAGGATTGACCTGCTGTAGATGCGGTCTGACAGTCGCTGACCGCGTCGTTCGGAAAATGAGGCGCTCTACGACGGCCGCGCTCGGCGAGCGGGCTACAAAGACGGCTTCAATGCGTGGTCAGCGTCCTGAGCAGGCGCCAGGTGTAGATGCCGGTATCGTGGCCGTCGTCGAAGCCGATCCGCACGGCGTAATTGCCGACTTGCTCGATCGCGACGATAGACACCGTCCGTCCGCCCGGAAGCGTGATGCGCTTCTTGTCGGCGCTCGGGCTCGCGTCGCGCAAGCGCTCCGAGGAGACGCTGCCGACGACGCCGTCGTCGAACGTCACCTTCAGCAATTTGCCGTTTTCTTGAACGCGCAGTTCGCTGGGCCAGGGATCGGGGCCGGGCTTGGGCTCATCGCTCATGACGTCGATACTCTCCCGATATCAGCTCATGAAAATGCGCGGCGCGGCGCGGACCGGCTTGCCGGCTTCGAACAGCTCGGCGCGCACGCGCTCGGCGACATCGAGGAACGCCTTCGCCTGCGGGCCGTCCGGCGCGCTGATGACGACCGGCGCGCCGCCGTCCGAGGTCTCGCGGATCATGATGTCGAGCGGAATCTCGCCGAGGAACGGCACGCCCTGTTTCTCGGCCTCGTGGCGGGCGCCGCCGTGCGCGAACACGTCGGTGCGGCCTCCGCAATGCGGGCACTGGAAATAGCTCATGTTCTCTACGATGCCGAGCAGCGGCGCCTGCACCTGTTTGAACATCGCGATCCCGCGCCGCGCGTCGATCAGAGACAGATCCTGCGGCGTCGAGACGATCACCGCGCCAGCGAGCGGTACGTTCTGCGCCATCGTCAGCTGGACGTCGCCGGTGCCCGGCGGCATGTCGACGACGAGCACGTCGAGTTCGCCCCATTCGACATCGCGCAGAAACTGATTCAGCGCCGAAATCACCATCGGCCCGCGCCAGACGATCGCCGAATCGTCGCCGACGAGAAAGCCGATCGACATCACCTTGATGCCGAACTTGGTGATCGGGATGAGACTTTTGCCGTCGGGCGCCAGCGCGGGTTTTTCCGTGATCCCGAACAGACGAGGCATCGATGGACCGAACAGGTCGGCGTCGAGCACGCCGACACGCAGCCCGAGCCGCGAAAGCCCCAACGCGAGGTTGCAAGCAGTGGTCGACTTGCCGACCCCGCCTTTGCCCGAGGCGACCGCGATGATCTTCTGGACGCCCTCGATCGGCCGGCTACCGCGGGCGGCGGGACGCGGGGCTTCCGGCGCCGCGGCGGGGCGCGGGGCGCCCTGCGGGGCCTGAGCGGTCAGGGTGACGAGCGCCGAGGCGACGCCCGCAACCGCCTTGATCCTGGCCTCGACCTGCGAGCGCATGGCCTCCATCGCCGGGGCGCGCGCGGGATCGACCTTGATCGCAAGGAACACCTTGCCGTCGCGAATGGTCACGCCGTCGATCGCGCCCGATTTGGGCAGCGGCGTCTTGCCGTCCGGCCCCGGGATCGCCGCCAGCGCGGCCATGACATCGTCCTTCGAAACCATTTCGCGCCGTCCTTATTCCTGTCGGGTCGTCCCGGCGTTGGGGCGCGGTCCTGTTTGATTCCAGTTCAGCTTCTCGCGCAACGTCACCACGGAGCCGACGATGATGATCGTGGGGCCGCGCAAGCCCGCGTCCCGCGCCGCCTTCGCCAGGTTCGCAACCGTCGCGACAACGACCCGCTGGTTCGGCCGCGCGCCATTGTCGATGATCGCGGCCGGCGTTCGCGCATCCACGCCCTGTGCGACGAAGTTGCTCATCGTCTCCTCGATACGGCCCAGCCCCATGTATATGGCTACGGTTTGGCCGGGCCGCACCAGGGCCTTCCAATCGCGCGCGATCGGGCCGTCCTTGCCTTGGGCGGTGACGAAGATGCAGGCCTGCGCGTGATCGCGGTGCGTGAGCGGGATGCCGGAATAGGCGGAGCAGCCTATCGCCGCGGTGATGCCTGGACAAACCTGAAACGGCACGCCCTCGTCGGCGAGCATTTCGATCTCCTCGCCGCCGCGTCCAAACACGAAGGGATCGCCGCCCTTCAGCCGCAATACGCGCTTGCCCTGTCGGGCGAAGCGGACAAGCATCTGGCTGATCTCGCCCTGCGCCGCGGCGTGATTTCGCGGACGTTTGCCAACATAGACGCGCTCCGCTTCCCTCCGTACGAGGTCGAGGATCGCGGGATCGACGAGCCGGTCATAAAGCACGACGTCGGCCTGCTGCATCAGGCGCAGCGCGCGGAACGTCAAGAGATCGGGATCGCCGGGGCCGGCGCCGACGAGATAGACCTCGCCCATCCCCGACTCGCCGGACGTCGCGATACGGTCGAGTTCGGCGATCAGCCCCGCTTCGGCGCGCGCAGCGTCGCCGACGAGCGCGAGTTCGGCCACGGGTCCGTCGAGCAGCCGCTCCCAAAAGCGTCTGCGAGCCACGCGGTCGGGGAGTCGCTCGGCTACCCGCGATCGCGCCGCGCGCATGAAATCGGCGAGGCGGCCATACCCCGAGGGGATCGCCGCCTCCAGTTTCGCGCGCAGCCGGCGCGCGAGGATCGGCGAGGCGCCGCCGGTTGAAATCGCAATCGTCACCGGGTCGCGATCGACGATCGACGGCAGCACAAAGTCGCAGAGCTCCGGATGGGCCGCGACGTTGGTCAGGACGCCGGCCGCCTTGGCGAGGGCGTGCATCCGCGCATCGGTCGCCGCGTCGTCGGTCGCCACGATGCAGATCGCGACTCCCTCGAAGTCCTCTCCCTCCGGCTCGCGGGCGAGCAGGGGGAAGGAGGCCTGGCGCGCCAGTTCGGCGAATTCCTCGCGCGGCGCGGCTGCGAAGGCCGTCACCCGCGCGCCCGCCTTCAGCAGCGTCTCGGCCCGGCGCGCCGCGGCGACGCCGCCGCCGATCACTGCGGCCCTCTTGCCCCAGACGTCGAGAAATATCGGCAGATGAATCATGGCGTTCTGCTCGACTTTTTGGGCTGCGCGCAAGCGCCTGCGGCGAGGGCGGCGCTAAACCGACCGAGGGGCGGGAAACTTCGTCACCCTGAGGCGGTCGCTGCGCTGTTTCGCGCGCCAGAGATCATACGTGAGCTGATTCCGCAGCCATGACTCGGCGCTTCCCCAACCGGCCATTTCGAGCCGCAACGCCATGTCCGCCGAAACCCCATTGCGACCGTTGAGCAGTTCCGAAAGGGATTGACGCGAGACGCCGAGGCCCTTCGCTGTCTCCGTCACCGACAGGTGGAGCGGCTTCAGGCAATCCTCTCGGATAATTTCGCCCGGATGGGGCGGATTGAACATTTCCATTACATGGACCTCCTTTCAGGCTAGCGGTAGTCTTCAAAATCGATATTCGTAGCGTCGTCGCCTTCGATTTCGAAGGTCAGACGCCAATTGCCGGAAACCCAAACGGACCAACACCCTGCGCGTTCCCCTTTGAGCTGATGCAGTCGGTAGGCTGGCAGCATCATGGCTTGCGGCAGCGG
>DASXYQ010000259.1:0-7050 GCA_036502445.1 Roseiarcus sp.
GACTTGTCGGTCATCGCGATCTTGTAGGTGACCGATGGCGCGGTCGCGATGAGGTCGAGATTGAACTCGCGTTCGAGCCTCTCCTGAATGATTTCGAGATGCAGGAGGCCGAGGAACCCGCAGCGAAAGCCGAAGCCGAGCGCGGCGGAGGTCTCCATCTCATAGGAGAAGCTCGCGTCGTTGAGCCTGAGCCTGCCCATCGCCGCGCGAAGGTCCTCAAAGTCGGCCGCGTCGGTAGGAAAGAGGCCGCAGAAAACGACGGGCTGCGCGGGCTTGAACCCAGGAAGCGGATCATGCGTCGGGCGCCGCTCGTCGGTGATGGTGTCGCCGACGCGGGTGTCCGCGACCTGCTTGATCTGCGCGGTGATGTAGCCGATCTCGCCGGGGCCGAGCTCGGCGGCCTCGATCATCTTGGGGCGGAAGACGCCGATGCGATCGATCTCGTAATGCGCGTCGGCGCGCATCATGCGGATGCGCATGCCCTTCTTGATCACGCCGTCGATCACCCGCATCAGCACGACGACGCCGAGATAGGCGTCGTACCAGCTGTCGACCAGGAGAGCCTTCAGCGGCGCCGTCTCGTCGCCCTTCGGCGGCGGCAGACGATGCACGATCGCCTCCAGCACGAGGTCGATGTTGAGCCCAGTCTTGGCCGAGATCGGCACCGCCTCCGAAGCGTCGAGGCCGATCACGTCCTCAATCTGCTGCCGGATGCGGTCGGGCTCGGCGGCCGGCAGGTCGATCTTGTTGAGCACCGGCACGATCTCATGCCCGGCGTCGAGCGCGTGATAGACATTGGCGAGCGTCTGCGCCTCGACGCCCTGGCTGGCGTCGACCACCAGGAGCGAGCCCTCGCAGGCCGCCAGCGAGCGCGAGACTTCGTAGGCGAAGTCGACGTGGCCGGGCGTGTCCATCAGGTTGAGGATGTAAGTCTTGCCGTCCTTGGCCTTGTATTCGAGCCGGACGGTCTGCGCCTTGATGGTGATGCCACGCTCGCGCTCGATGTCCATCGAATCGAGCACCTGCTCGACCATGTCCCGCGCCGCCACCGTCCCGGTCTGCTGGATCAGCCGATCGGCGAGGGTGGACTTGCCGTGGTCGATATGGGCGATGATCGCGAAATTGCGGATGTTCGAAATGGAATGGGCGGTCATGGGCGCGGGATAGCAGGGTGGGCAGGGGAAGGGAACCGTCAAAGCTCTCACGCAGCAATGTGGTTATCGCGGCGGCGTTCCGGAAGCGGCGTTCCGGGAGCATGGACGAAACCGGCGTCCAACGGTAACATACATCCATGCGCGCGAAGACGACCCTGTACGATCGAGACTTTTACGCTTGGAGCCGCGAACAAGCGGATTTGCTGCGCGCCGGCAACGTCTCCGATGCGGATCTCGAGAACATCGCCGAGGAAATCGAGAGTATGGGCAAGTCGGAAAAGCGGGAACTGATCAGCCGGCTGACCGTACTGCTCTTGCATCTCGTCAAGTGGCGCTTCCAGCCCGCAAAGCGCGGTCGAAGCTGGCGATTGAGCATCGAAGGCCAAAGATTGGACATCGAGGACCTGCTTCAGGACAATCCGAGCCTCAGACCGATCATTGCCGAATCGATCGGGCACGCTTGGCGCCGCGCTTTGATCGAAGCAGAAAAGGAGACGGGACTCGAAGCGTCGACGTTTCCCATGATCTGCCCTTGGGAAGCCGATCGCGTGTTGAACGACGACTTTTGGCCCGAGTAGGAACTCGCAGCAGCGCGAAGTGCGCCAAGCGACGTCTCAAAGCATCTCGATCGCCGCGGTGAAGAAGGGGTCGTGCGAACACAACGCCCGGAATTGCCGACGATAGCCAGCGAGATAGTCGTAGAGCTTCTCTCCGACCCTTGCTACGTCGGGGACCGATCGCCTAGGCTGGCCCGCGACGCGGTTCGAATGGCGTCCGGTTTGGGGCTTCATGGCGCGCATCGATTACCAGTGTCTCCGCGGCAAAGTGCACGCCTTCGCGGCCGCCGCGCCGCCGAGCAACCCCCACCTCTGGGTGATCCTCGAAGCCGGCGGGCGGCAGTGGTTCGCGACCATCAACGTGCGCTCGAACAAGGACGAACCGGGGGAACCGCTCGGCAAATCCTATCTCTATTACCTCGTCGACGCCGACTTCGCGCATCCGATCGTCCCCAGCATCCTGGCGCGGCCCGAGGGCCTCTCGAAGATCGATCGGTCGTATGACGGCGGCGCCGTCGACTACCAGCGCGGCAATCTGTTCAACCCGAACGCGATGCGGGTCCTACCGCCGGAGGGCGCGGGCGACGACGGGCTCGCGCATCGCCTCGGCGGTCTGCTGAACCTCGCCAAGACGCAGGGGCACGACGTCTTTTTCTACGGCAACGCGTTCGCCAAGAACGATCCGCATCAGACCGACGCGGCGTTCGGCTACACGCCCGATACGCCCTTTGGCGTCGATAATATCCATATGGCGCAGGGCGACCCGCGCGAGGTCAACATTCGGCTGCACGAGAACGGCGTCTGGCACGACGGCGCCTGTTTCATCTGGGACGAGACCGGCCGGCGCATGACCGCGATCTTCCTCGCTTACCAGAGCCAGGGCTGGCACACCAACGACAGCGGCGATCTCATTTTTGGCGCCACGGGCTGCGAAGCGCCGACGTACGACTACTCCCATGGCGCGGGAACGCCGTTGCCCTCGCCGAGGCGCGCCGCCGAAATCACCTCGGCGCATCGTTCCCCCGACGGGGCGGCCTCGGTCGTCGTCGCCAACATGGGCACGGCGCCGCTCGACCTCGGCGGCTGGCGGCTTCTGATCGACACGGTCAAGAGCTTCCCGCTGCCCGAAGCGGTTCTCGCGCCGGGCCAGCCGCTCGGCGCGCCGCTGCCGGCGGGATCGCTCAGCGACGGCGGCGGCCTCTTGACGTTGATCGATGCGTCGCAGTTGCGCGTCGACGGCGTCGCCTATGCAGGCGGCGATCCGCAGCTGGGATGGAGCACCAGCTTCGCCTAGACCGGCGCCGCGCCTTCGCCCGTTTTCGCGCTTGCCATCACCCGGTCCCATAGTCATGTACAAATAAGGCGGCCGACGTCAGATCGCGCCTTCTCGAGGGAGAGCCTCGCGTATGCTGGATGCAACTGGCTCGGCCTCTCTGCCGCTCTCCGCCGCGCCACAGTCGAATATCGGCGCCGTGCTCCGCGCGACCGGCGGCAATTTCCTTGAGATGTATGATTTCTTCCTGTTCGGCATCTACGCCGCGCCGATCGGCAAGGCGTTCTTCCATACCGGAACGGAGTTTCTCGACACATCCGCCGCGTTCGTCGTCTTCTGGATCGGCGCGCTGATGCGTCCGCTCGGCGCGATCTATCTCGGCGCCTATGTCGACAGCATCGGTCGCCGAAAGGGACTGATCGTCACGCTCGCGATCATGGCGATCGGCACCGTCATCATAGCGGTGACGCCCAGCTATGCGACGATCGGCGTCGCAGCGCCGGTCATCGTCGTGCTCGGCCGGCTGTTGCAGGGCTTTTCCGCCGGCGTGGAACTCGGCGGCGTCTCCGTCTATCTCGCGGAGATCGCGACGCCGGGCACCAGGGGGTTCGTCACCTCGTTCCAGTCGGCGAGCCAGCAGATCGCCGTCTTCGTCGCCGCGCTGATCGGCTATGTCGTCGGCCAGACCCTCGCCCCCGACGCGATCACGGCCTGGGGCTGGCGCATTCCGTTCCTGGTCGGCTGCATGATCGTGCCGCTGATCTTCATCCTGCGCGGATCGCTGCAGGAGACCCCGGAATTCCTCGCGAAGAAGACCCACCCCAAGCCGCCGGAAATCTATCGCGCCGTCTGGGAGAATTTGCCTACGGTCGCGCTCGGCATGCTGATGGTGATGCTGACCACGGTCTCGTTCTATTTCATCACGGTCTATACGCCGGATTTCGGCAAATCGCTGAATCTCTCGCCGAGCGACGCGCTACTGGTGACGTTGATCGTGGCGTTGGCCAATTTCTGCTGGCTGCCGATCGGCGGCGCGGTCTCCGACCGGCTCGGCCGAAAGCCCGTGCTGCTCGCGGCGGGCGCGCTGATGCTCGTGTCGGCCTATCCCGCGCTGACCTGGCACGTCGCGGCGCCGAGCTTCCAGAAGCTGATCGCCGTCGAGATGGTGTTTTCGCTCGGCTATGGCGTCTATAACGGCGCGATGGTCGCCGCGCTCACGGAGATCGTGCCGCCGCAGGTGCGCGCCTCGTGTTTTGCGCTCGCCTATTCGCTCGCCGCCGCGCTGTTCGGGACCTCGACGCCGCTCATTTCCAGGACGATCATCGGCCGGACCGGCGACCGCGCCGCGCCCGCGTTCTGGTTGATGCTGGCCGCGGCGGCGTCGATCGCCGCCGCCCTCGCGCTCTACAGCCGCGACGCGACGCAGCGGCGGCGGTGAGCCGTCCCGGCGCCGCCGGCCCGTAGTTGGCCCTCATGTGTCATCCTCGCGAACGCGAATCGCGAACGAGGATCCAGAACGCCACGAACGCGAGGGAGCACCCGTGTGCAGGCGCGGACCACCGCGTCGCGGCCCGCTCCAATCCCCGCTTTTCGCGGGATGGCAGGGGCGAGTCCGCAGGCGCCGCGATCAGGCCGCGGTGGCGGTGCGCAGGCGGCGAAGGACCGGCAACAGCTCGCTGGGATCGGGTCGGCGGGTGTAGTCCGGGTTGACCTCGGCGTAGGCGATCACGCCGTCCGTGCCGATGACGAATCGCGCCGGCATCGGCAGCGTCCAAGAGTCCTCGCCGTTGCCGATCGCGAGGTCGTTGCCGAAGCCCTTGTAGACGGCGATCAGATCGTCCGGCAGGCGGTAGCGAATCCCGAACGCGTTCGCCACGGCGTTGCCGTGATCGCTCAGGATCGGGAAGCTCAGCGCGTTCTCGCGCTCTGACTTGCGGCGGTTCGGCGCGGTCTGCGGCGAGATCGCAACCAGCGACGCGCCCAGTGCGCGGATTTCGTCGGCGGCGGCTTCGATGGCCTGCAGATCCATGTTGCAATAGGGGCACCAGATCCCTCGATAGAAGGTCACGACCAGCGGCCCCTCCGTGAGCAAACCGGCCGAGCCGACCATTTTGCCATGCGCATCGGGCAGTTCGAATCTCGGCGCGGTCGCGCCCACCTTTGGCGCCCGGTCGGCCTGACCGGTGGCGATGAGGTCCGCGGTCGCCTTGTGCATGGTCGCGACGACGTGCGGCGGCGCCTTCTTGCCTTCGAAATCCGCCTTGAAGGCGTCGAGCTTGTCTTGAAGCGACATGGAAATCTCCTGACTCTCTTTTACGCGCCACGGCGCGCCGCCAAGTTGGTCTATTTGTCCGAACCGCGGTAGCCATTCGATCCGAATAGTGTTTATTCGTGTTGCAAATGACCGACCGGCTCCTGGCGCTCCGCGCTTTCGTTCGCACCGCCCATTCCGGCAGCCTTTCGCGCGCCGGCCGCGAGCTCGGCCTGTCGCAGCCCTCGGTGTCGCGCATTCTGGCTGGGCTGGAAAAAGAGGTCGGGGCGGCGCTATTGATGCGAACGACGCGACGAGTGACGCTCACCGACGCGGGTGCGGATTATCTCGTCCGGATCGAACCGCTGTTGTTGGGTCTGGAGGAAGCGGACCATGCCGCGCGCGGCACCGGAGAATTGCGCGGCGTGCTTCGCATCGCGCTGTCCTCCAGCTTCGGCGTGCGGGAAGTGATTCCGCGCCTGCCGGACTTCCTGGAGCGCCATCCGGCGCTGCGGGTCGATCTTGGCATCAACGACGCGCGACAGGATCTCGTCGTCGACGGCGTCGATGTCGCTCTCAGACTGGGCTTGCTGCCCAACTCGGCCCTCGTGTCGAGGAAGCTCGCCGAGGCGCCCCGGCTGCTGGCGGCTTCACCTTCCTACCTCGAACGCCGAGGTCGGCCGCGAGACCCGGCCGACCTCGCCGCCCATGCCCTGATTCTCGGACCGGGAGGAGCGGGACCCGACGCCTGGACCTTCAACAAGAGCGGTCGCCGCGTCTCCATCCGGGTCGAGGGAAGGTTGACGTCCGCTGCGAACGAAGGCGCGGTCGCCGCCGCGACGGCAGGGTTGGGGATCACAGCCACATCGCTGTGGGCATGCCGCGCAGAACTCGAACGCGGCAGCCTCCTGCGAGTCATGCCGGATTGGGCGATGGACCCGGTGGAAGCCCACGCCCTCTTCCCCGCCGGCCGCGCCGCCTCTCCCGCCGCGCGCGCCTTCGTCGACTATCTCGCGCCGCTACTACGCGGCGGCGGTTGACTCCCCTTCCCCGTCCTTCACGGGGGTTGGACGGCCGCGGGCGCTCGTGGCGAAGATCTGTGACGGCCCCGCCCCAGCCCCTCACGGCAGAACTTGCGATCCCGAACGCGCCCCAGCCGAAGCTTGCCGAGCTGTCTCCTATAGATTACACTCTGCCATGATCGAAATCCGTTTGACCTACGCTTTTCGCGACTGGCGGGACCGCCTGCGCGACAGCCGGGCGAAAGCCGCGGTCGCACGCCGGATCGACCGCTTGGCGATGGGGAACGCTGGCGACACGAAGGCCTTGGGCAAGGGGGTCAGCGAATTGCGAATAGACTATGGCCCGGGGTACCTAGTCTATTACATGCGCGGAGGGTCGCTATTGATTGTACTTTTGTGTGGCGGCGATAAGAGCACACAGACGAAGGACGTCGCGCATGCGATGGAGCTCGCGGCGAACTGGACGGACGAGGAGGACGAAGCTTGAAGACGCTGCCTTACGACCCCGCTGAATTTCTCGACGACGAAACCGCGATGGCGGAATATTTGCGTCTCACCTGCGAGGACGGAAGTCCGGCGGAGATTGCGCGGGCGCTCGGCGCCATCGCTCGCGTGCGCGGGATGAGCGAGATCGCGGCCAAGACCGGCATCACCCGTCCCGCGCTCTATAAGGCGCTCAGCGGCGAGGGAAACCCAGAACTCGCAACCGTCGCAAAAGTGGCCGAAGCCCTCGGCTTCCGTCTCACTTTCGAACCCCTGACGAAGCCGCGCGGCGGCGCCGCCGCGTGAAGTT
>DASXYQ010000260.1:0-27833 GCA_036502445.1 Roseiarcus sp.
GACCATGCCGACCTTGTAGACATCGAGGCCGATCTTCCGGCAGGCCGCCTCGTCGAGCCCCAACAACCGCAGCGCCTCCATCAGATCGAGATGCGCCTTGCCGGTCGTGACGATGCCGTAGGTCGCGTCCCGCACATCGTAAATGCGTCGGTCGATCGGATTGGCCGCGGCGAATGCGAGCGCCGCCTCTTTCTTGGCCTCCATCCGCACCTCGATGTGCGGACCGGGCAGATCGAGCCAGCGATAATGCAGCCCGTCGGGCGGCGCGACGAAATCGGGTTCGAGGAAGGCGCGAGGCGGCAGGAGTTCGAACGAGGCGGCCGATTCCACCGTCTCCGAAATCGCCTTCATGCCGATCCACATGCCGCTATAGCGCGACAGCGCCCAGCCATATTCGCCGAAGGCCAGATATTCCGCGACCGAGGCGGGGTTGAGCGTCGGCATGAACCAGGCCATGAAGGCGACATCGGATTGATGCGGCATCGACGAGGAAACGCAACCATGGTCGTCGCCCGCGACGACCAGCACGCCGCCATGCGGCGACGAACCATAAGCGTTGCCGTGCTTGAGGGCATCGCCCGCCCGGTCGACGCCGGGCCCCTTGCCGTACCAGAGGCCGAACACACCCTGGAACTTGCGGTCGGGATGGGTCTCGACCTGCTGCGAGCCCAGCACCGCGGTCGCCGCGAGGTCCTCGTTGACCGCCGGCAGGAATTCGATGGCCGCCTCGTCCAACAACTTCTTGCAGCGCCATAATTCCATGTCGACGCCGCCGAGCGGCGAGCCGCGATATCCGGAGACGAAGCCCGCGGTTCTGAGGCCGGCCTCCTGGTCCCGCCGAGCCTGATCGAGAACGATGCGAACGAGCGCCTGCGTGCCCGTCATGAACACCCGACCGGACCGTTTGAGGTAGCGGTCTTCGAGACGATAGGAGGGTCGAACTTCGGAGGCTTGATCCATTTTCGAGCTTTCCCAGGTCATGAGCCTGACCGGCGAGGTAGACCTCGCATGCTTCCCAATAATTTATGCCATCTCGAGGGCCTGGGGAATTTGCTCGAGTGGACCCGAAGCAGCCGTAAATCTCGAATCAGGACCCGGCCGCGCGGGGACCCACGCCCGATTCGACGCGCAGGCAATCGCCCGGTGTTCTTTCAAATTGCCGACCTTCAACTTCTTTTGATGTGCAATCGGAGAATAAATTTGCAATAAAGACTCCGACGCCGCGCAGTGTTCGGCGTGCTTTTGGCGTTCCAACATCAACGCGTCGGTTTGCGCGTTGCTGAATTTTTTAATTGCGCCTTTCGGAGAGACTATCCATGACAATCGGTCGAGGCTTTCTGTCAGTCGCGATTCTGGCGGCAACGCTATTATCTACGCAAGCGAGCTGGGGAGCCGATGCGAGCTCTTGGGACGGCACCTGGAGCGGGAGCCTGGGTAAGGTGAAGGCGTGGCCCATCTCTGTTTCGATTACAAATGGGAAAGTTGTCAGCTTCACGGAAGCGGGCGTCCCGTTCGGCGTTCAATACACTAAGATTACCCCGGACACGGTATTCTTTGGCGATCAATCCCACTACAGCATAAAGCTGATCAAGACCGGCGATACGACGGCTTCCGCGAAGGTCCATGGCCGTCACGGGGTTGGGATGTTCTCCCTGACGAAGGGATAGACGCCGTCATGCGGAGGCCGGGGACGCAAAATTTGCGCGCCAGCCTCGACCCGCTCGCGCCCACCAAAACCAGCTCGAAATGACAAGACCAACGGTTTTCAGAGCGAATCTGTGGGTCTCGAGGCGCCCGCGTCGATGCCGCCGATGTCGTGCAATCTCACCGGGAAGTCGCCGCTTCACCACTCGTCCGCTTGCGCTCCGCCTGGCATTGCTGCAAGACGAGCCCGAGGACCGCCGGCAAAACCAGAGATCCGATCGCGCCGAGGCCCAAGAGAAGCAGGCGAGGTCGATAGGGAGCTGATCGGCGGCGAACGCGTCGATTTCGTCGGCCCGAGTTGGTCGGCGCCGCGGGAGCGCGCGATTTCGGTCAAGGAGCCGCCGGACCTGCGCAAGGCAAATGCACGACCGGCACATCACCGCCGCCGCTTTTTCCGGATAGCTTGCTGTTTGGCCGTCGTGCTGTCCGTCCCCGTAGCGCGGGCGGCCAGCGCGGACGGGCGGCCATGGGACGATCGCTCCCTGCCAGCGGAGGAGCGCGCCCGGATGGCGGTCGAGCAAATGACCCGTGAGGAAGAGCTCTCTCTGGTCCACGATAGTCTCGGCGCGCCCTGGGGTGGGAAACCGAAGCCCGGGGGGGCGATCGGTTCGGCGGGCTTCGTGCCCGGCATTCCGCGGCTCGGCATTCCGCCCCTGCAGGAAACCGACGCCGAACTCGGCGTCGCAAATCCCGGCTTCATCCGATCCAGGGACGCAGCCACCGCGATGCCGTCGGATCTCGCGCTGGCCTCGAGTTGGGATCTGGATTTGGCTCGTCGGCAGGGCGAAGCCGTCGGCGCCGAACTGCGCGGCAAAGGCTTTTCGGTGCTGCTCGGAGGCGCGGCCAATCTGATCCGCGATCCGCGCGGCGGCCGGAATTTCGAGTACTTTTCCGAGGATCCGCTACTGACCGGGCTCATGGCGGGAAACGCGGTCGCCGGCGCGCAGAGCCGCCACGTCATTGCGACCGTCAAGCATTTCGCCCTGAACGCGCAAGAAACCGATCGGGTGGTGCTAGACGCGCGAATAGAACCCGCCGCGGCGCGAGAGGCCGATCTGCTGGCGTTCGAGATCGCGATCGAGCAAGGCCGCCCCGCCAGCGTCATGTGCGCCTACAACATGGTCAACACGCTCTATTCCTGCGAGAACGGGTGGTTGCTGAACGAGGTTCTGAAGACCGATTGGCGTTATCCCGGCTTCGTGATGTCGGATTGGGGCGCGGTTCATTCGACGGTCGCCTCGGCTCTCGCAGGCCTCGATCAGGAATCCGGCGAGCAGCTCGATACCGAGAACTTCTTCGAGACGCCTCTCGCCCGAGCCATAGAAACTGGCGCCGTTCCGGCATCGCGGCTCGATGATATGGCGCGCCGCATCGTCGGTTCTATTTTTGCCAGCGGCGTCTACGACGATCCACCCCGACCGGGCTCGACAGACCTCGCATCGAGCGATCGAACCGTCCTGCAAATCGCACGGGAAGGCGTCGTACTCCTGAAGAACGATCGGATGTTGCCGCTTTCAAAAGACATCAGGCGAATTGCCGTGATCGGCGCCCACGCCGACAAGGGGGTGCTGTCCGGCGGCGGCTCGTCCCAGGTTGTTCCGCGCGGCGGCGTCGCCGCCACGGAAGTGAGCGAGGACGCCCGCGGCGCCTTGATTTTCGATCCCTCGTCGCCGCTCGAAGCGATCCGCCGGGAATTGCCGGGGGCCGAGGTCGAATATGACGATGGCCGCGATCCTACGCGCGCCGCTGATCTCGCGGCCAGAGCCGACGCCGCGATCGTGTTCGTCGACCAATGGATGACGGAGACGAAGGATGCGAAGGATCTGGAGCTGCCCGGGCGACAGAATCAACTCATCGAAGCCGTCGCCAGCGCCAATTCGAATCTCGCGGTCGTTCTCGAAACGGGCGGCCCGGTTCTCATGCCCTGGCTCGACCGAGCGCGCGCCGTTCTCGAGGCCTGGTATCCCGGCCAGAAGGGCGGGGAGGCGATCGGCGAAATCCTCTCCGGGGCCGTCGATCCCTCCGGGCGCCTGCCGGTCACTTTCCCCACGGCCGCAACGCAGCTGCCGCACCCGTCATTGCCAGGCGATCCCAACGGGGCGCCGCTGGGTCCGGTCGGACGCGGCGGTCACTACGGCGCGACCTTCGTGGCCGATTACAGCGAGGGGGCGGACGTCGGTTACAAGTGGTTTGCGAGAAAGAACGAACGGCCGCTCTTTCCGTTTGGCTTTGGGCTGTCCTACACGAGCTTCAGCCTGCGTGATCTCACCGTCAGCGTCGTGGGCGACGCCGTGACCGCGAGCGTGAACGTCGCGAATACGGGAGATCGGACGGGCGCAGCGATAGCGCAGCTGTATGTGTCCGGCGCGAACTCGCCGCTCCGGCTTGCCGGCTGGAGCCGGACGGAGCTGCAGCCGGGCGAGACGCGGCGGGTGACGATGTCGGTGGATCCGCGGCTCCTCGCTCGGTTCGACGAGAGCGGTCGCCGCTGGCGGATCGAGCCAGGGACATACGCGTTCACCGCAGGGCTCGACGTGGATCATCGCGACCAGTCGGCGACCGTGCAACTCGGCCCCGCGGACCTGCCACCATGACCGTCTCAGCCTATTTCGCGGGAGCTTCCTCCGCGTTCTTCGTATCGACGATCCGGTTTTTCACGAGGAAGCGCACGCCGTGCGCGTAGGCGTCGTCAGTGTCGCCGCGAATCTGGCCGCTGGCATGGACGATCGCATCGCCGGTGGCGACGTCGAAAATCCAGATGTCCATGGTCGTGATGAGCGTCGATACTTTGTGCACAAAGGGCACGACCGCGACGGCGGCGCCCGCCTCTCGCGCCACGGGCAGGAAACAATTTCCGCAAGTGTATCGCGGCGATGTCGCCTTCACCTCCGCCGCCAGCGGCGTCAGATCGACCGGCGAGAAAAGCTCGGATTTCGCTAGCGATTCGGCGAGAACTCGCGTCGCCATTTCGAGCCGGGCATCGCGTCCGGCGCTCGATGGTTCGCCCGAGGTATCAAGTATTTCGAAAGGAAAGACCGCGGCGGACGGCGCGGCGAGAGCCGAACCGCCCGTTGCGCTCATGACGAACAGTATCGCTGACGCCCAACGTTCGAAAATTCGGCGCGGGAGCATCCAACGATCGGTCGCGGACGTGAGCTATGTCAGCTCTTGGCGGAAGCGTAGGTGGTGACTTCCATGCCGAGGCACACTTCGACGACGACGGGTGCAGTCCAAGACATTGTCAAACTCCATTGATTTGCGAACACGGTGCTCGGTTCCGACCCGTGTGGCGGACGATCATAGCCCCGTCCCGTCGTCCGACAAAGTTCAATTATTCGAAAACCGCGAACTAGAAATTCCCGAAGGCCGGGAGAAATTCCCGAAGGGCGGATAATTCAAATCCACCGATGGACGCCAAGAAAGTGCGCGAGCTTTTACAAAGAGGTGAGCCACGACGACAACGACGCGTCAGATGTCCAGCCTACGTCTATCGCTGCAGCTCCATCGCTCGACCGCCCAGTCGGGATGGACGCCAATCCATGCGGCGATCACGGGTTGCGCCCTGGCGCATTGCGCTGTTGATCCGTCCGAATCGAGCGGAATGCGCCTCTCCTCACAGACGGTAGGACTCGAAAGCATACAAACGGTCAAGATGATTTCGACATATCCCATTCGCGTCCCCCGATCTCGTGGGGCCCAATCAGCGAGTTCCCTTCGCTTCGTCACGATGGTCATCGGTCTTCGCGAAAGACAACCTCGAGGCCAGCCTATAGTTTTTCGCTGTCCAAACCCAGGGCGGCGCGCAATCTGAGGGTCGCCGTCGGCTCGACTTCGACGCCCACGCGATCCGCGAGCGCAAGCAACCGGGAAATTTCCTGATCGGCAATTCGCAAATGGGGAGCTATTTCCGCCAACGGCGCGAGCACGAACGCGCGTTCCGCGATTCGCGGATGCGGCGCCTTCAAGTCGGGCTCGTCTATCCTCGAATCGCCATAAGTCAAAATGTCGATGTCGAGCGTGCGCGGTCCCCAGCGCTCCAAGCGGCGACGCCCCATGTTTTGCTCGATTTCGAGACACAGGGCGAGCAGCGCTCGAGCCGACAGATTGGTTTCGACCAGCGCCGCCATATTGAGAAAGGAGGGTTGGTCGAGTTTGCCCCAAGGGGGCGTACGATAGATCGCCGACGCGCGAAGCAACGAAACGCCCGGCGCCTGGCCGAGACGTCGCAGCGCGTCGACGAACGAGCCCGCGACATCGCCGATATTGCCGCCCAGCCCGAGAGACGCCTCCACCATGGGGTCGTTCGCCACGTTTCAACTCTCTCTCGAGGCCGGCGGCTCGAGCCCGATCGCGTTCAAGACCTGCATCGCCTCGACATGTGCGGCCACGTCGTGAACCCGCAGAACGGCCGCGCCGTTGGTGACGCCCACGATGCCCGCAGCGATCGAAGCCACGACGCGCTCGGCCGGAATTTTCTGGCCGGTCACGGCCCCGAAAGTCGACTTGCGAGACACGCCGAGCAATATGGGACAGCCGAGCACGGTCAGCTCGCGCAACCGCCGAACCGCCTCGAGGTTCTGCGCCTTGGTCTTGCCGAAGCCAAAGCCCGGGTCGATCAAAAGCTTCCGACGCTCGACGCCGGCCGCGAGCGCGATTTCGATCGATCGCGAAAGGAAGGCGAGGATGTCGGCGACGATGTCCAACTCCGGATCGATGGTCGCGCGATTGTGCATCAACACGGCCGCAGCCCCGGTGTCGGCGACGACGCGGGCCATTTCGCGGTCATACTGCAGGCCCCAAACGTCGTTGACGATGGACGCCCCCGCCTCGATGGCGGCGGCGGCGATCCGCGCCTTCATCGTATCAACGGAAATCGGCGTCGCGACCTTTCGGCGAAGGCCAGCGATCACCGGGATCACACGCGAAAGCTCCTCGTCCGGGGTGACCGCGACGGCGCCGGGTCGAGTCGACTCCCCGCCGATATCCAAAATGGCGGCGCCCTGCGCGGCAAGGCTCGCGCCATGTTCCACCGCGGCGGCGGTTTCAGTGTAGACGCCGCCATCGGAAAACGAATCCGGCGTCACGTTCACGATGCCCATGATCGGGATCGGTGAACCCAGCTCGAGCGACTTTCCGTGCGGCAGATTGAGCAGCAACTCGCGAAGCGTCCCATCGTTGGAAGGGCAGGACAAATTCTTCAGCGACAAGCTAGGCCGATCTCGTATTCCGCGCAAGCAAGGCGTCGCCGCCAGTGGCCTATGTCCCAGGCGCGCCAGCGCCGCGTCGCGCGAGAAAGCCGCGGGCGGGATCGTAAGCGACGATCGCGCCCGCGAGGAATACGGCCGTGCAGCCCGAGACGACAGCGAGCGCGCTCCAGGAAACCTGGCCATAGAGAGCGAAGCGGATCAACTCGGTGGCGTGGGTGAACGGATTCAGCTCGCAGACATAGTAGAGAAATGGACTCGATTCCTTGACGCGCCAGAGCGGATAGAGCGCCGAGGACGCGAAGAACATCGGAAAAATCACGAAGTTCATCACGCCGGAAAAATTCTCCAGTTGCTTGATCAACGACGAGATCAGCATGCCGAGCGAGCCGAGCATCAGGCCGCTCAGAACCAGCGCCGGAATGATCGCAAAGTAGCCGATCGGCGGCGCCTCGATTTCCCAGAAATAGGCGATCACGAGATAGGCGTAGACCTGCAGAATCGAAACGATCGTCCCCGCCAGGAGCTTCGACGACAGCAGGAACCAGCGCGGGAACGGGCTGACCAGCAATGTGCGCATGCCTCCCGTCTCGCGGTCGTAGACCATCGTCAGCGAGGACTGCATGCCGTTGAAGAGCTGAATCATCGCCATCAGGCCGGGCGTGATATAGACCTCGTAAAGGACATAGGTTTCGTACGGCGGAATGATCGATACGCCGAGCACCTGCCGGAACCCGGCCGCGAAGATGAACAGCCAGACGAGCGGCCTCACCAGCGCCGAAACGAACCGTTCGCGCTGGTGAACGAAGCGCAGGCCTTCGCGCCAAACGATCCCCTTCAGGCAGATGAAATACTGCGGCAACGTCAGGTCGCGCCACGGATCGCCCTCGACGGCGCTCATGCGGCGGCGCCCGTCTCGTCGGCTTCCGAGTCTTCCGTGAGACGGGCGAACACGCCGGCCAGATTCCTTTCGTTACTGCGGGCGACGATCTCGTCGATCGGCCCCTGCACGAGCACGCGGCCGCGATGCAGGATCACGACGTCGTCGCCCGAGGCGGCCTCGTCGATGAGATGCGTCGCCCAGAGCACGCCGATGCGTTCTTCCCGCTGCAGGCCTCGCACATGTTTCAGGATTACCGCGCGCGCCTTGACGTCGAGACCCACGGTCGGCTCGTCGAGCAGAAGCAGACGCGGCTTGTGCAGAAGCGCGCGAGCAATTTCCACCCGCCGCATCTGGCCGCCCGAGAGCTTCGCGACGCGTTCATGCAAGCGGTCGGAGAGGTCGACGCGCGCGAGCGCCGCGCGAGAGCGCATCAGCGCCTCACGGCGCGCGATGCCATGCAGCGCGGCGTGGTAAACCAGGTTCTGCTCGACCGAAATATCCGCGTCGAGGGCGCGCGACTGAAAGACGACGCCGAGTTGGCCGAGCGCCGCGCTCGGCTCCCGCGCTACGTCATGGCCGTAAATTGAGATGCGACCCTCGCGCGTGGCATAGAGACGCGTGATCAATGCGAACAAGGTCGACTTGCCGGCGCCATTCAGACCCAGCAATACCGTGAAGGACCCTGGCGCGACGGCGAAGCTGACCTTCTCGAGCGCGCGTCGTGCGCCATAGCGATGACCGACGCCTTGGAGCTCGAGAGCGGGGGTTGAACTTTGGGCCGTGATGCTCATGGCTCGGTTCCGTCCCTCCGACGCGCTCGGCGAGGGAACGGTGAAGGCGAACGGCGGCCCCATCGCCTGTCATACCCGCGAAAGCGGGTATCCAGCCGAGGGGACACGAGGAGGCCGGGCGGGCTGGCGACCTCGACAGAAACGGCTCTTCGAAACCGAAAGCGTCGTGGCGTCCTGGATGCTCGCGGTCGCGAGCATGACGCACTCTCGTCGAGCCTGCGGCACCGCGAGGCCGCTCGCGGCCTCGCCCGGTTGCCCCGAGCGCTCTCGGATTCCCTATTGACTCGACGCCACGACGTCTCAGAATTTGGCCGCCATCCAAAGGTTCGCGAAGACTTGCGGGCTCGAGTCGGGAAACGGGATCGAGGGAAGAAGGACATGTTGAAAGCATTACTCGGAGCGGCGTTGCTGTTGGGCTGCATTTCAACGAGCGCGAGCGCGAAGGACACGCAGTTCTGGAACCTCACCGCACATACGATCACCGCGTTTCAGCTCTCTCCAGCGGGCAAGGACGATTGGGGCTCGGATCAGACGGCTAACGATAGCGATCACAGCGTCGATCATGACGAGCGCTTGAAGATCGCCGGGATCAAGTCGGGCGTCTATGACGTAAAATTCACCGACAAAACCGGCCGCTCCTGCATCCTCAGGGATATCGCGGTCAAGGAAGGCGCCGTCTTCTCGATCGACGAGAAGAAGACCAAGGCCTGCGGCAAGTAAGGGGCGCCCCGAAATCACCGCGGATCCACGTCCAACGCGGCCGATCCTCCCATGCGCCGATAGACGAACGCGGGCGGCGCGACATGCGATTCCGCTTCCGCTAGGCCCGCGAAGCGCGCGTGATCGGAAGAGAAATGACACGCCGGATCAGCCGCGGCGGCGTCGCCGGAGACCGCGAAGGCCTGACAACGGCAGCCGCCGAAGTCGATCTCGCGCCGGTCGCAGCTCCGGCACGGCTCCTTCATCCACTCCGTGCCGCGGAACGCCTCGAACGCTTCGCCGCGGCGCCAGATGTCCGCCAGCGGCCGGTCGCGAACATTGTCGAAGACGAGCCCGGGCAAGGTCTGCGCGGCATGGCACGGCAACACGCGCCCCGACGGCGTGACAACGACGATGGACCGGGCCCACCCGCCCATGCAGGCCTTCGGCAGCGTGGCGTAATGGTCGTGAGCGACAAAGTCGAAATTCAGCACTCCCGCCAGGCGCTTCTTCGCTTCCTCGACGATTTCGACTGTCGCCAGGAATTTCTCCCGGGTCGGAATCAGCGCGGCGCGGTTCTTCTCCGCCCAGGCATAAAATTGAATATGCGCGATCTCGATTCGTTGTGCGCCGACTTCAGCTGCGAAGTCGATGATGCCGGGCAAGTGATCGATGTTTTCACGATGAATCGGCGCGTTGATGGTCAGGCCGAGGCCGAATTCGCGCGTCCAGCGCGCGACGTCGCGCTTCTTGGCGACGCCGCCTTTATAGCCGGAGATCCGATCGGCGTTTTCCGGAACGACGTCCTGGACCGAAACCTGGACGTGATCGAGCCCGATGGCGGCCAAGCGCTCGAGATGTTCGCGGGTCAACAGGACGCCCGCCGTGACGAGGTTGGTGTAGAGGCCGGCGTCGACGGCCCGGGCCAGAATGGAATCGAAGTCGCGCCGCGCGGTCGGCTCGCCGCCTGATAGATGCAATTGCATGACGCCGGCGGCCGCCGCCTGACGGAACGTTTCGCCCCATTCCTCTGCGCTCAATTCCGACGCGGCGCGCTCCAGTTCGAGCGGGTTGGAGCAATAGGGACATTGCAGCGGGCAGCGATGGGTCAATTCGGCCAGCAAACCCGCCGGTCCGCCCGCGAAAGGCTCGTAGGACGTCGCAGTCCGGGAAAGCGGCGGCGGCGCGAATTTGTCCGGCCCGTCCCCCAGCAGGCGCTTGTCAGCGAGCCCTTGCAACAGCTTGACGACGTCCTTGGCGATCACTTCCGCCGGCGCCGAATAGATCGCCGCCAGTTCCGAGACGATATCCGTGACGCGACGCTCGCCATCGCACAACTTCAGCACCGCTGCGCCGATCGCATCGACTTCATAGACGCGCTCCGGCGCGAGTATGACCAGTCGTCGCCTCGCGCGATCCTGGTGCAGGCGCGCGAAGCGGGGAAAAGTCGGCCTCGATTCCGGGCCGATCGCGAAGCGCCGCTCGGCATATACGCTATTCATCAGTTTCCTCCGGGCAGAAAGCCCCTTGCGGGATTACGCCGGCCTCCACATGGGGTGGCTCGGCGCGAACCGCCACCGCAGCACGCCGTATTTAAACTCCGCATCGCATCCTGTGGGCCCCGCAGCGAGGCCTCCGCACGATTCATAGCTCAAACCCCATGCCGTCCTCTCCGATCAACCAGCCCGCGGCGTTCGCGGCCGCGCGCTCGGGCGAGCGAGGGTCGAGCACAGGGTTGGAGTTATTGATGTGGATGAACAGCTTTCGTCGGATATCGAGACCCGCCAAAGCCGCGATCGAGCCGTCCGCGCCGCTCATGTTGAGGTGGCCCATCCGCGAGCCGGTCTTGGGCATCAGATCCTGCTCGATCATTTCGTTCTCACGCCAGAGCGTGCCATCGAAACAAACCAGCGCCGCGCCCTGGAGACGACGGGCGAGCGACGGCTCGACGCCTGCACAGGCGGGAATGTAGAAAAAGGACTTGCCGCTCGCGGTCTCGATGATGCGCAGGCCGAGCGTGTCGCCCGCCTGGGTCCCCAAATCCGCGGCGCTCGCGTCCTCGAGATAGAGGGCGACCTTGCCGGGCGCCACGAACGTCTCGACAGCCAGACCAAGCTTTATCCCCGCTCCCTCGATCGACGCCGGCGCCTCGAATGGTAATTCCAGCCGCGCGACGAGATCGGGCGCGAGAACGTCGAAAATCCGGTTTGTCTTCAGCGTCTCCAACACCCGCCGCGAAGCGTAAACGCTGAAAGCCTGCCGCTCACGCAGGTTGAGCAGGCCGGCGATAGAATCGACGTCGCCGTTGGTCAGGACGACCGCCTTGATCGGGCTCGCCCTGGCGCTATCGTCGGCCGTCGGAGCCAACTCGGGATTCATGGCGATCTGTTGACGCAGATCCGGCGAGGCGCCTAATAAAACCCAATTGGCGCCATCCGCGCTGACCGCGAGGGAAGACTGGGTTCGCGCGGAAAATCCGGGCGTGCCTGTGCGAACGGCGCGGCAATTCGTACAGTTGCAATTCCATTGCGGGAAACCACCGCCGGCGCTCGATCCGAGAATTTTTATCAGCACTTCGTGTTGTATCCGCGCGCTTCGACTACCGGTCGAGCGTCGCGAACCTCCCTTTGGCTTCGAGTATGAGCACGCCGTTCCCGACGAAACAAGGGCGGTCGCGCGGAATCACCGCGCTCCGCCGCCTCACCGCGCAGCCGCGATTTGCGCCGCGATTCCTGCCGCGGCTTCCCGCGTGAGCCGCCGCCTCGGATCGGCGATCTCGATCGCGGCGAGCAGTCGCGCAGGGCCGTCCGAGAGTACGTAGACGACGTCGGCGAGGCGAATCGCGGCGTCGATATCGTGGGTCGCGAGCAGCGTCGTCATCCCGCGCGCTTCGACGATATCGGTGATTTGCTCCATGAGGGCCGCCGCGGTCGCGGCGTCGAGCGAGGCGAAGGGCTCGTCGAGCAACAACAGATCGGGATGGACCGCCAAGGCGCGCGCCAACGCGACGCGGCGGGCGAGGCCGAGCGACAATTCGTTCGGGAAATGCTGGCGATGCCCGAACAGGCCCAAGGCAGCGAACAGTGCGCCGAGTTCGGCCTCCGCAATATCGGGGACGACGAGCCGCACGTTGTCCTCGACACTGCGCCAGGGCAACAGCCGCGGCTCCTGAAAGACAACGGCGAGGCGGACAGGCTTCGGGAGCGCGACACTTCCTTCGAAACGCGCGTCTAGTCCGGCAATGATCCGCAGCAGCGTCGTCTTGCCGCAGCCGGACGGGCCCACGATCGCACCGACCTTTCCCTCCTCCAGCGCAAACGCGACCCCGCTCAGCGCCTCGCGCGTGCTGCCGGCCGCGCTCAAATACGCCTTCGTTCTTATCGCGACTTCAAGCTGCGCGCGGCCGCCAACGCGTGATATGACGTTCAAAGGGTTGCACCACGAAAGTTTCGATCGTCAGCATGATCGCGACAAAAGGAAGCGCATAGGCGAGCAGCAACGTCATATCGAAGAGCTGGAACGCAATGTTGATTTCGAAGCCGATTCCGTTGGAGCGCCCCAGCAGTTCGACGATCAGCACGATTTTCCAAACCAGCGACAGGCCTGAGCGCGCAGCGGCGGCAAAATAGGGCGCCAGCTGCGGCGCGAGCACATGCCGCAACCGCGTCGCGTAGGGGATGTGAAACACATCCGCCATTTCGTCCAGTTGCGGGTCGAGAGCACGTGCGCCTTCACGAAGTGTGACGATCGCGTTCGGTATCTTGTTCAGCGCGACGGCGCCGATCGCAGCGACTTCGTTGAGGCCGATCCAAATGTAAGCCAGGACGATGATCACCAGCGCGGGCAGATTGAGCAACAGCAGCAACCACGGGTCGCCGAGCCGATCGACGATGCGGTCGCGCCCCATCGCGAAGCCGATCGCGGCGCCGATCGCCATGGCGATGGCGAAGGCGGCCGCGACCCGCAGCATCGTGACGCCGAGGTTGAAAAACAGAGCGCCCGACAGCGCTTCGACCTCCATCCGGCGCAGCACGTCGATGGGCGCCGGCAGATTGCGCGGACCCGCAAACAGCGAGCCGATTTGCCAGCACGCGGCGAGGGCGGCCAAAGACAGCAGCCGCAGCATACGCTCTAGCCCCCGCCCTTGGACTTATAGAAGGTTCCCGGATCGAGATCGTGCGCCGAACCCACGAGTTCCGCGCCGCCGATCTCGGCTAGCGCCTTGAACAGGATACGTGCGTCGGCTTCTTCCTCGGCGATCGGACGGCGCGGCACGCCTTCGCTGTAACGCTTCCGGTAGATCGCAGCCGCGCTCGCGTCCTTCTGACCGATTCGCGTCATGATGTCGGGCCAGGGCGCGTCGTCCGTCGCCAATATCTCCGTCGCTTGCCGCATGATATCGAACAGCTTTGCTAGCGTCGCCGTATTCTTGGCCGCGAAACCCTCGTCGAAGACATAGCCGAGCATGGTCACCGGGCCCGCGGCCCCGAGGCCCTTCTCGACGTCCCTGATATCGACCAGGCGACGGAAGCCACGCAATTCGAGATTGGCGCAATAGTTCCAGTATTGCAGCGTCGCGTCGAGTTCGCCTTGCGCCGCTTTCTCGGCGAGCAGCGGGGGCGCGCCGAAGACTATGTGCGAGCGGGCGCCGATATCAAGTCCCGCGCGTTTGGCGAAGGCTTGCAGCAGTAGCCAACTCTTGTCCAGCGGCCCGCCGGCGACGCCGAGCGTCCTGCCCTGGAGGTCGGCGAGCCGGGAGATCGGTCCGTCGTCTCTCACCATCACGGCGCCGACGGCGTTCGAATAGGGCGCAAACGTCAAGTGGCGTCCGAGGCCTCGTTCGCGAGAAACCCAGAGCCAGTCCGACACGATGACATCGACCGAACCACCCGAGATCGCGATTTTGCCCGCGTCGGTATTGGCGAGATCGATGATTTCAAGGTCGAGTCCGGCGCTCTTGTCCAGCCCGCGCGCCTTGATGACATCGAGCTCCCATCCGAAGGTGCCGCTCTTTTGCGCGCCGATGCGGATCGTCTGCGCCTCGACTGAACCTGCCGCGAATACGAGGGCGATCAGACTGGCAGACATGGCCCACACACGCAGGACGGCGAGGGACAATCCGAGATCCCGGCGTTTTGTCGACATAGAGCCCCATCCTCCCTCGCGGCCGAGCGTTTCGGCTCATCGACCGACTTTCTTGTCGAACCCATTCGGTCATTTCCCCCAGCGGATCAAGAGGGGAAGGAACAATGCCGCGCCGCCTCCGCAGATCGGCGCGGCCTCGGAAGCCTCGAGTTCGTTGGCGCGATCAGTTCGGCGCAAAAGCGACGCCCCAGGGCAGTTCGCCGACTTGGATCGACTTGATGACTTTCTGTTTTGCGACGTCGATCACGGAAACGTCGTTCGAAACGCCGTTGGCGACCACCAGGTATTTTTCGTCCGGCGTAAAATCGCCGTGCCATACGCGTTGTCCGACGAGCAGGTATTTTGCGACCTTGTGGGTCGCGCCGTCGACGACCGCGACCCGATTGGCGGGCCCCAGATCGATGAACCCCCACTTGCCGTCCTTGGTGAGATTGATGCCGACAGGCTGGATTTCTTCGGCCCGGAGTCCGGGAACCTCGAAGCGCACGATCGTCTTGATCTTCCTCGTCGCGGGATCGATGATCGTCAATTCTCCGCCGACTTCCGAGGTCACCCAGAGCTCCGATCCGTCCGATTTATAGGCGGAAAATCGGGGACGCGAGCCCAGCAGCACGTTGGCGACGATCTCGTGGCTCTTGGTGTCGATGAAATGCGCCATGCTCGTCGTCTCCGACGTGCAGACCAGAATGCTCGAGTCGGGGCTGACCGACATGCCCTCGGGCTCGACCCCAACGGAAATCTGGCCCAGAGCCAGCCGTTTGTCGACGTCGATTATCGTCACCATCGCGTCGTTTTCGTTGGCTACGTACAGCCGCTTCCCGGCGGGATCGAGCGCGAACTGCTCGGGGTCCGGACCCGACGGCAGTTCCCCGATGTTCTGATAGGTCTTCGCATCGAAGATTTGGATGGTGTCGTCGTCGCCGAGCGCCACGAAGACCGACCTTCCGTCCCTGGAAACCGCTATTCCGCGCGGGCGCTGTCCGGTCGGGATCGTCGCGACGGTTTCCATCTTGTCGGTGTCGACGACGGAGATGGAATTGCCCTTTTCGTTCGAAACGAAGGCGAGAAAGGCCGATGCGGGATCGGCCGCGAGCAGCAAGAGCGCGACGCAGAGGCCTCCGAAGGCGGGTCTTGCGATAGCGGACATCGAGGATTCTCCTGAGAGGGACGGATCCCTTCTCCCGCTCGTGTGGGAGAAGTGGCGGCGAAGCCGACGGATGAGGGTCGTCGCAATTCCCACGACCCTCACCCAACCACCCGCAAGGGCGGGAGTGGCGGAATTATTCGAGCTTGCATTTGGTTTCTGGCCGATCCGCACCCAGTGTATCCAATTCGGACGTCGGATGCAGGAAGCCCTCCTGCGGTGAAACGGAAACCGTGTTGCGGCCATCGAACAGCAGGATCGGTTGGCGCAGTTGCAGGTTCCAGTCGCGCAGAGAGAGCTTCTGGCCCTTGAAGGCGGCCAGCGAGAAATCCGGGCCTTTTATATACGCGAACAGTTTTGCCGGCTCGGCGGTATTCGCCCGGGTCGCCGCCTCGCCGACCATTCGGACCGCGCTCCAGGCCTGCATGTCGAGCGGCGTCATGAAGCGATGGAACATCCTACCGAACCGGCTCTGCAACTGAATGGCGCCCCACTGATCGAAGGCGGGATCCCAGGTCGTGGGGACGAGGCCCGCCGAACCCGCTACCGGCCGCGGGTCCCAGGTGCGATAGGGCAGATAGCCCGCGAAAACATCGCTCTCGTCGGCGGCGACCAGCACGTCGTAGTCGGGCGCGCTCTGCGTCAGTACCGGCATCTGTCGCTGGATTTCGACGATGCCGCTGTCGGTGCGGCGCGCGCCGCCGGTGTCCTTGAATTCGCGCTCCTCGACGATCTTCGCGCCAAAGCGCGCGGCTGAATGGCGCAACGCGGCCCCGAACAGCTTATCCTTGTCGTGCGAACCGACGATCAAAAGCCATTTCCGCCATTTTTTCCAGACGAGATATTGCGCCAGCCCGTCCGCCAGCATCGAGCGCGTCGGAGCGACATGCAGAACGTTGGCGCGGCAATCCTCTTCCCGCAACCGGTCGTCCGTTGCGCCGGCGTTGATGATCGCGAGGCCGCGCGCCTTGGCGGCTTCGGCGGCCTTCAGCACGCCGTCGGCGTCGACGTCGCCGACGAGGATGGCGGCGCCCGCGTCGGCGAGCGCGGCGACCGCCGCGCCGACGTCGTCGCCCGCCCGCAAGGATTTTTCGATCAGCGTGTAGTGCTGTTTGACGAAGCGTCCCGTGGTGTTGCTGTCGTCGATCGCCAATTGCGCGCCCGCGACGCCGTCGTTGTCCGCGGGAACGTCCATCAGCGAAAGTCGGGCCTTCGACTCGACCGCGTGGAGGTAGCCGATCTTGATTTCCGTCACTTCCTCAGCCCGGCCCGCTGACGGGCATGCCATTGCGGCCGAGCCGACGAGCAGCGCGAGCGCGGCCCAGCGATGCAGGTTCACGCCGCGCACGAAAAGGGTTGTCAGACCCACAGGAAACCTGCGCATTTCTATCGGACTCTATAGCTGAGAGGCGCCGAAAAATTTCGGGGCGCTCCGGCGGGCGGCGGCGGAAACGGACTGGCCCGGTGAACCGTCGCCAAGGCCTCGGCGTCGAGCAGGGGATCACCGGCCGATTGCACGAGCGAGGCGCCGGCGAGCTGTCCCGACGCGGCAATCGAAAAACGGACGATCGCGACGCCCTGCGGCGCGCGCTCACGCGCGGCCTCGGGATAGCGCTTTTGCGCGGCGATGCGCCCGATCACCTCGCCTTGATAGGCCGCCGCTTCAGCGCTCGAAACGGCGGGCGCGACGGGTTGCGGCGGTAAGGAGGCCAGCTTTGTCGCCCTCGAAGCGGGACGGGAGGATTCCCGCGGCTCACGTGAAATCGTCGGGCTCGTCTTTTCGGGTGGGGTCGGCTTCGCGACCTTCGGCGGAGTGGGCCGCTCGGAGGGCGGCGGTTTCGCGACTCGCGCGGTGGCAGAACTCGCCGTGGTCGGCATCGGCTTCGGGACGCGCGGTGGTGCGGGACTCGCCACGGGCGCGGGCCGCGGCGTCGGTTCTACGACCGGCGTGGGTGGCGGCGCCTCCGCGACCGGAGGGGGAGAGGGTTCGGCGACGGGGGGCGGCGGCGCTTCCGCGACCGGAGGAGAAGGTTCAGCCACGGGCGGAGGCGGAGGCGCCTCCGCGACCTGGGGAGAGGGTTCGACGACGGGCGGCGGGGGCGCCTCCGCGACTGGAGGAGGAGAGGACTGCACGACGGGCGGCGGTTCGACGACGGTCGGGGTCGGCGGCGCCGGCGCCGCCTCAGACGGGCGGACCGGATGCGCCGGCGTATCGGCCACGATTTCGATCGTGACGGGTTCCGGCGATTCCGTCTCGGTGACCGGAGTCGCCCAGGTCAGCAGGGCCACGAGCGCGGCGACGTGCAGAGCCGCCGAGATGGCGGCGTCCCAAGATCGGCTCCTCGCGAGCGGCGAGCGCTGATTGGCGGTAAAAGCGGGGAGCTCTCGGGCCGGCCGAATCGCCGCCATGTCGAAGCCGCCGGAAGCTGACGTCGCCAGTCCAGACACGGCCAGAGGCGCCAATATGCCCTTCGGCGCGGCGGCGGCGCCGACATCGAGGAGAATCTCAGGCGCGGACAGCGAGAGCCACTCCTGCGGCGAGAACCCGCCGCGAGTGCGCCCGCCGAGTTCGCGAAGGACCATCAAAACGCAGCTTTCAGGCCGGCGTAGACCGAGCGAGGTTGCGCCGGGCTCAGCGTGCGCGGGCCGGTGGACGGAGCGCCGTCAGCCCCGAATTTCGAAATCCCCGTCGTGTCGAAGAAGGTCCCGTAGGTATGATAGTGATCGTCAAACACGTTATTGCCCGCGCAGATCGAGCTGATAGGAGGGGTCGGCGCCGGCGGCGGCGTAACCGGGCAACTGCTCGAATTGGTTGGAGCCTTCGCGGGCGTAATATTGCGAGCCGACCACGAGAATGTCGTCCGCGCTTTCGGTGCGCCGCGCGCCCAGCTTCACGCCGCTCATATCGCTCCGCTCCCACACTTTTCGCCAGCTCTGATCCAGCCTCAGAGTTCTCTTTGCGAAATATAGCAGCCGATCCTCTCGGCCGCATCTTCCCCTTTGACGAATCTCGGAAGGGCGAAGCGGGGGCCAAAGGCCCTCGCGCGCGCCTCGACGAGGGAGGATCTTGCCGAGGCGCGCTGTCGCGGATGGTTTACGTGGAAATGCGGCAGGGACCGGCATTCCCTTTTCGCCCCGTCCGCGACCGTCGATTTTTAGACGGTTTAGGCCACTTCGCTCACTTCATTTATTCCAATAAATTCTGTCGCGAGTTCCCGACAGATCGGGATTTCGTCCCGATGGCTTCGAACAGCGCCTCGACAACAGCGCCGCCCTTCGGCGCATTGCCGAACGCGACCACGCCACCTAGCGCTCGAACGCGTTCGCGCATGCCCATAAGCCCCATTCCCGGCGTCGTATCGGTCGCCAGGCCTCGGCCATCGTCGGATATGCGGATGCAAAGGCCCGATAGTGCGGGGTCGCGCACGCCTTCGGTCGTGCTCGCCTCATCGTACGCGAGGGTCACTTCGATACGATGGGCTTGGGAATGCCGAAACGCGTTGGTGAGCGCCTCCTGCACAAATCGATACGCCATCAGGCTCGCCCGCTCACCCAGTTCGCTGACGCGCGGATCGGCCGAAAACTCAAGCGCTACGCCAGGTTCGTCTTTTCGCCACTGCTCGACGAGGGCCTTGAGCGCCGCGACCAGCCCCAATTCCTCCAGGGCGGCCGGCCTCAGGCGCGCAAGGATACGTCTATTTTGCCCCTGCAGAGCCTCGACTTGATCGCAGATCGAGATCGCCGCGGCAGCCACATCGCCGAGATCATCCTTTTTCAGCCGCGAAGCGAGCACCGCCGCCCTGGCTCGCAGCCCGAACAAATGCGGCCCGATCTCGTCGTGCAGTTCGTGGGCGATCGCCTTGCGCTCGGCGTCCTGCACGTCCAGAAGCCGCTGGATCAGTTCCTCGTTGGTTGCGCGAAGGCTCGACAGGGCTTCGGCAAGACTGTTGATCTTGCGGCATGTCTCGATAAATTCCGGCGAGCCCGACGGTTTGACCCGGGCGGAATAGTCGCCCGCCTGGAGTCGCGCCAGCGCGGTTCCCGCCAGTCCGAGCGGTTTCAGGGCCCAGCGAATAAAGAGGCTGGACGCGAAGAGAACGGCGAGCGCCAGGACGCCGCCCGCCGCCGCCTGCATTTGCGCCCCCAACCAGACTTCGTCGATCTCGTCCGACGGATCGGCGACGATGAGGACCGAACCGAGCCGATGCTGCCGCACGACGACGGGAATCGCGAAGACGCTGATGGGCGCGTTCGCAATCGCGCGAAACCATGCGGGAGCTTTCGCGTCCGTCGCCGCGATGAACGCGGATGCGACGGCGGGGTCGCCGTCCGCGACCAGCGCGACTCGAATATGGCGAATGTTCCGCAGATTGGCGACGAGCGCGGCGAGATCGCGCGTCGGCTGTGGCGAATCCTGCACGTGGGCGAGCGCCGTCGTAACGAAATTACTCGTCAATCCAATCACGCTTTCGGACTCGGCGCGGGCGCGAGGCCCCGCGTCCACCAACATGCGACCGACGTCCACGACCAGCCAGGCGAGCAACAAAGCGGCAAACAGCAGATTCAGGCGATTGCGAAGGGAGACCTTGCGCCACATGAGACCCCTCCCAAGGTCAGCGATTCGAATTCCTTGGCCGTGCGCGTGAGGTCGGGCAAGCCGCGGCGATTGTCAGTTCGAAGCCCTTAACCCATTATGTGCATGGCTGCACGAAGAGGCCGGAAGGGCAGAGCCTATGCGCGTCCTTGTTGTCGACGACCATCCGATCGTGGTGTCGGGCTGTAGGGCGCTGCTGGGCGTCGATCCGGCCATCGAGGTCATCGACGCCTCCGACGGAGAGACGGGATATTCCGCCTATATTGCCGACCAACCCGACGTCGCCGTCATCGACATCAATTTGCCGGGCGTTTCCGGCCTCGAACTCTGCCGGCGGATATTGCAACGCGATCCCGAGGCGCGGCTCATCATCTTCAGCATGAACGACGATCCCGTCTTCGCCGCGCGCGCCATCGAGGCCGGGGCGAAGGGCTACATAGCCAAGAACGACGACCCGCTCCTATTCGCCGAAGCGGTGCGCCGAGTCGCGGGGGGCGGGGTCTATCTTCGGCCTGAAGTGGCGCGCGAGGTCGCCTTTATCCGGGTCGGACCCGGCGCCAACCCGCTCACCCATTTGAGTGCGCGCGAACTGGAAATTCTTCGGCTGTTGGCTGCCGGCAATTCCATGACTCAAATTGCTCACGTCTTGAACGTCTCCTACAAGACCGTCGCCAACAATTGCACCGTTCTGAAACATAAGCTCGGCGCCCGCAGTGCGATGGATCTGATGCGAATAGCTGTCGACTCCGCGACCTCGTCCACACACAGAGCACGTTGAGTCGTGCAGAACGGGTGCGCGGGATCGCAGCTGATCGACCAGACGCCTCTACCCTGTTCTGGCCCGCGACAGCCAGCGAACGCGCAGCTCTTGCGAGCGCTATTTCACCAGCGGACAGCCGCCCTGGTCGATCGGCCTGAACGCCCGGTCCGGCGGGATCGTCTCCAACAGATCGTAGACGTCGTATCGGCCCTTGGACTGAGACGGGGCCTTCACTCTGAATACATACATCGCGTGAACAGCTCGGCCGTCGGGACGAACGACGACGCGGCCGAACAGCGGATCGTCGATCGGTGCGCGACGCATTTGCGCCACGACCTTGTCGCCCTCGATCGTATTGGCCGCTTTGGCAGCCCTGAGATAGGCGAGTGTCTCCGAATAGGCGGCGGCCTGATCTTCAGTCGGCATCCGCCCCTCCATGCGTCGGGCGAAGCGCGCGGAGAAGGCCCGCGTGGCGTCGTTCGTGTCCCAATAGAACGCCTCGGAGAGGACCAGCCCGTTGGCGGCCTGAAGTCCCAGCGCGTCGATGTCGGTGATCTGCAGGAACAATGCCGCAAGTTGTTTGCCGCCATCGAGGACGTGAAAGTCGGCTGATTGTCGAATCGCGTTGATGGCGTCGGCGCCCGTATCCGCCAGCGCGATGACTTTGGCTCCCGAGGCCTGCGCCTGCAACAGATACGAGCTGAAATCAGAAACGCCGAGGGGATGTGCGACAGATCCGAGGACCACTCCGCCTGATTTTACGATAGCCTCGCTTGCGTCGCGCTGCAGCGCCTTGCCCAGCGCATATTCGAAACTGATGAAATACCACGATGACCCGCCCATCTTGGTGATGGCGCCGCCCACCGCATTGCCGAGCGCCCAAGTATCGAGCGCCCATTGCACCGTCGTCGGCTGGCAAAACTTTCCGGTCAGGTCCGATGTCGCCGTCGCCGACGCCAACATTGCGCGATTGCGGTCGTGCATCAACGCGTTCACCGCGAGGCCGACGCCGGAATTGGCGAGATCGACGATCGCCGAAACGCCCTCCTGATCGATCCAGCGGCGGGCGATCGCAAGCCCGACGTCGGGCTTGTTCTGATGGTCGGCGAAGACGACCTCGACCCCAAGTCCGCCGCCTTCGGCCGCAAAATCTTCCGCCGCCATTTGCGCTGCGATGTACGAGCCATGCCCGACCTGATCGGCAAAAGGTCCGGAAAAGTCACTCAAGACGCCGATCTCGAGCTTCCCGCCGGGTATTTGGGCTTGCGCGGCAACGCAGGTCATCGCGAGCAAAGCGCCGCAAAACGCCAGGCGACGCAGTTCTGAAATCAAAATGCTCTGCATCCAACCTGCCTCTTTCGCGCGGAGCCGCATGACGTACAATCCCTATTCATTCCGGCCCTTCAGGCAGCGCCTTTTTGTAACCATGACGTGCGCGCCATGCAACTCGATAGCGCCTCGAACATGATGTTGCATTGGGCTCTCGTCACTCCGGCCGAAGAGGCCGTCGGCATGCTCGAGGCCCTTACGCCGGAGTTTCCCTCCCCCCGTCGCGCTTTCGGAAATGGCGCTAGCGACCGACGTGGCATTTTGCTAAGTCACCATGTCGAGCCAGACGGCGGACCGTCGGGTTCGAGGCGAGACGCCCTAGTGGCTACGCATGGAAAAAGGGAGGGAATTCGTGAAGAAACTTCAGGCTGGGGGGCTCGCGATTTTGGCGCTCGCCGCTTCGATCGACTCGGCGCTCGCCCAGGACGCCGCCGCCGGGGAAAAGGTGTTCGCCAGGTGCAAGGCCTGCCATCAGATTGGCGAGAACGCCCATGACGCCGTCGGTCCGGTTCTAAACGGAGTCGTCGGTCGACCCGCTGGAACGTACCCCGGCTATTCCTATAGCGAGGCCAACAAGAACTCGGGCCTCACTTGGGACGAAGCGACGCTCAAGGTATACCTCAAGAACCCGCGCGCGAAGGTTCCCGGCACCAAGATGATTTTTCCAGGTTTGCCAAAAGACGAGGATATCGACAATCTCATCGCTTATCTCAAGCAATTTGGCCCGGACGGAAAGAAACTTTAAACCAAGGCGTCAGGTCGCGTCGAATCGTCGAGCACGGTTCGGTTCGACCTGGACGCTGGCTATATCCGACGCCATGCGTATCAAACTATGACGTTATGACGGAAAGTCCTCGAGATGGGACGGCTGCTTAGTTTTTGCTTGTCGAGTTCCTTGTTGGCGACCGCAATGGTGGGTTCGGCTCCCCTCGCGATGGCCGGGGATTTGAATGATTATCCCACGTCGGCGCGCGCGGACTATGTTTTCGCCTGCATGAAGGCCAATGGCGAAACCCAGGAGGTATTGCAGAAATGCTCCTGTTCGATCGACGTCGTCGCGTCGCTGATCCCCTACGACAGGTACGTCGCCGCGGAAACCATCGTCTCGATGTCTCAGGTAACCGGCCCGGTCGGCGGCGAATTCCGCTCGACGGAGACCGCCAAAGCCGCTCTGGAGGAGTTTCGCCGGGCGCAAGCCGAGGCGGAGGTGCGTTGTTTTTGACGGGACCGTCGGCGTCTAGAGCGCCGATTTCTCAGCCTGCCATTCGCCTTTGAAAACATTCTTGCCCGTGTCGAAACCCTTCACGCGAAAATCCTCGGAGCCGTTTGGCCGGTAGTTGAAACGGAGGTTCGGATCCTCCGAGATCGCGATCCCGCCGTCCAGCGCCAAGACGAGATCCTCGCCCTGCCAAACCTCCAATGTCTCGATAAAGAAGGGCGGCACGTACAGGCGCGTCACCTGATCCATTTGCAATCCCGAGTTCTGCGGGTGCCGCAGCATGATCTGCGCCTCCGGCAGTCCATCGGCCCCCGGTGGAAAGGTGCGGAACTTCATTTGGCCGAGCGTCGATTTGCCGGCGTCGGCATTCGACGCAGCCGGCGCCGAACAGCCGCCGGACGCCTTCACGTAAGATTTCACTGCGTAAAGTTGGCCGTCGCTCAGCTCCGCGATAGCGCGGACATAGGAATATGTGTTCACCCGAACGCGTGTGGAAACCGACGTCACGCCGGAATGCGGCCCGATGGTGAATTTGCCCGCCACCGGGGCGGGATTTTCGTCAATCACGAGCGTAAGGGAAAGGATCGAGCGTTTGTCGTCGGTCGGCAGATTGACGCGCATGCCGATCGGCACGATGGCGGCGTCCTCGGCCCGTCGAGGCGCCTCGAGAGTGACGAGGCCGGAACCGTCGAGAATCGGGCGGCCCTTGAAGATATCGCCTTTGATGCTGTTCCAGGTTTCTTCCGAAGGCTGCGTCGATGCGGGCGCCGCCTCCTCGGCGCGCACGCCGGACGCCGCCGCAAGGCCCAGCGCCATCATCACGGAGAGACAGATCGTCCTCACGAAATTCGACACGGCCAAGTCCTCCACTCGAGCGGGGATCATGATATTCGACCATAGCTGGCGGAACAAGCGGCGCTCGAATCCGCGATCGCGGCTGGCGTCGCGTCATTCCCATTCCAGTTCGCTGAAAGCCGCAATGGCGTTGCGCGAATTGTACTCGTCGAACATTATCCAGCGCGATCTCTCGCTTTGGCCGGCGCTGCCGGCCGCCTCCGCGATTGGCGCTCCTCGCGCTATCAGGCCGCGAACATCCTTGGCGAGGCTCTCGAAGTAGCGCCGCTCGGAATCGACCGCGGCGCCCAGGTCATCTACGATCGGACCATGTCCTGGGACGACGCGTCGGGCGGGAATGCGCCGCAACTCCGGAAGGTCGGTCAGGAAACCGCGAACGCTGCCGTCGATGATGGGCAAATGCCCAACGAACAAAAGATCGCCCGCGAACAGGGTCGCGCTCGCGGCGTCATAGACGGTCAGGTCGTTGTCGGTATGCGCCGGCCCCCAGGCCTTCAACGTCAACTTTCGCCCGCCGAGATCGATCTCCGTTTCGCTCGCCACCAGCATAGTCGGCGGGACGATCCTCACCTCGTCGATGAGAGCGTCGCCGAGCAATTTTCGAAACGCCTTCAGATAGAATTCGCCGCGCGCCGCCATCGCGCGCGGCAGCTTTTCGTGACCGACGAATATCACGCCCGCGCCAACGAACGCGGCGTTCCCGAAAATGTGATCGGGATGTACGTGCGTATTGATGACGTAGCGAACCGGCTTTGCTGTGACGGCGCGGATCGCGGCGAGGAGACGGGCGCCCTCGCGCGCGCTGCCGCCGGTGTCGATCACCGCGACGGAGTCGTCGCCTATGATGAAACCGATGTTGGCGATGTCGCCTTCGTTGGCCTCGGTCATCAGATCGATCGCGCCGGAGTGAACGTAAACCCCGGCGGCAACTTCAGTCGTCGGCAACGGAGCGAGCGCTGATTGAGCCCGTGCTCCGCATGCGAACAACGTTATTGCCAAGGCGACTGCGATCAGATCTAGAACCGCCAGACGCCTCGAACCCGACTCCGCAGCGCAGAATCGTCGAGCCGTCCGAGACATCTCGTCCTCCCCGCGCCGTGTCGCCGACGCTGCCGCACATAGCCGAGCGCATTGTCGCCGTCAAAACCAGGCGCCGTTCATCGCACGATCCCTCGAGTGAACCGCGCCTCGAGTTGATATTGCACCGCACAACATCGGGCTCGCTAATTGCTCGAGATTGGGCTTGCGCAAGCGAGCGATCTGGCATAACGTTGTAATGCTTCCGGCTTCAAGGATGGCGGCGATTCAGGGAGCGCCGTCATCACTTCGAAGACTAATGTGTGGGTCCTCGCACGGTACCCCGTAGGCCTCGCTGAGGTCGTGACACGCTGCCGGAAAGCAATCCCCCAGACGATGGCGGTTGACGCCCGGCTTGGGATGCATGTTTCATGTTTCCAACCCGGGGCAGCGGCGCCTGAGTAACGTTCTTAGGGAGGAAACGTATGAAGAAATTACTCGTTGTTACAACTTCTATGCTTGGATTCCTGGCCATGCAGGGCCTGCCAGTCCGCGCCGACGACGCGCTGGAAGCCCTGATCAAGGATCCCAAGCAATGGGCTTCGCCTACAGGCAATGACGCCAACACGCGTTTTTCCGAGTTGAACCAGATCACGGCGGCGAACGTCAAAAAACTCCAGGTCGCCTGGACGTTCTCGACCGGCGTGCTTCGCGGTCATGAAGGGCAACCACTCGTGATTGGCGACGTTATGTACGTCAACGCGCCGTTCCCAAATACGGTATATGCGCTCGATCTGAACAACGACGGCAAGATCCTCTGGAAATTTGAGCCTCGCCAGGATCCGAACGTGATCCCGATCATGTGCTGCGACACGGTCAATCGCGGCGTCGCCTATGCCGACGGCAAAATCTTCTTGCATCAGGCCGATACGACACTCGTGGCGCTGGATGCGAAGACCGGCAAGGTCGTCTGGTCCAAGATGGATGGCGAGGCGGGCAAGGGACAGTCCGGCACCGACGCGCCGTTCGTATTTGGCGACAAGGTGTTGGTCGGCGTCTCCGGCGGCGAATTTGGCGTTCGCGGTTGGGTCAGCGCTTATAATATGAAGGACGGTTCGCTCGCTTGGCGCGGCTATTCCGAGGGGCCCGACAGCGATACTCTGATAGACCCCGAAAAGACGACGTCGCTCGGCAAGCCAGTCGGCCCCGACTCCTCCATCAAGACCTGGCAGGGCGACCAGTGGAAGATCGGCGGCGGCGCGACCTGGGGCTGGTACTCCTATGATCCGGCGCTCAATCTCGTCTATTACGGTTCGGGCAATCCTTCGACTTGGAACCCGGTGCAACGCCCCGGCGACAATCGCTGGTCGATGTCGCTCTGGGCCCGCGACTTGAACACGGGCAAGGTCAAGTGGGTCTACCAGATGACGCCCCACGATGAATGGGACTTCGACGGCGTCAATGAAATGATCCTCACTGATCAGGACATCGACGGCAAGCCGAGAAAGCTGCTGACCCACTTCGACCGGAACGGCTTCGGCTACACTCTCGACCGCGAAACCGGCGAGCTGCTGGTGGCGGAGAAATATGATCCGGTCGTGAACTGGGCCACCAAGGTCGACATGGACAAGTCGTCCAAGACCTACGGCCGTCCGCTGGTGGTTTCACAGTATTCGACGCAACACAACGGCGAAGACACAAACTCGAAGGGCATTTGCCCGGCGGCGCTCGGAACCAAGGACGAGCAGCCAGCGGCTTATAGCCCGGAAACGCAATTGTTCTATGTCCCGACCAACCACGTCTGCATGGATTATGAGCCCTACAAGGTCGCTTACACCGCCGGCCAGGCTTATGTCGGCGCCGCCGTGGCGATGTATCCGCCCAAGGGCGACTCGAACATGGGCAATTTCATTGCCTGGGACGGAAAGACAGGCAAGATCGTCTGGTCCAACAAGGAGCAGTTCTCGGCGTGGGGCGGCGCTCTGGCGACGGCTGGCGGCGTGGTCTTTTACGGCACGCTGGAAGGCTATCTGAAGGCGGTGGACGCCAAGACGGGTAAGGAACTTTACAAGTTCAAGACCCCGTCGGGCATCATCGGCAACGTCATGACCTACGAACATGGCGGCAAGCAGTATGTCGCAGTGCTCTCGGGCGTCGGCGGTTGGGCCGGCATCGGCCTTGCAGCCGGTCTTCTTCAGCCCGCAAACGCCGCGGCGTGGCATGGCGCCGTCGATCAAGGCAAACTGCCGACGGCCGACAAGACGGTCGACACGGCGGGTCTCGGGGCGGTCGGCGGTTATGCCGGTCTCGCCGACTACACCTCGCTGGGCGGCGTGCTGACCGTGTTCGCGATACCGAGCGACTAAACGACAGGCAAGTCTACGCAAAGACAATCGGCGCGCCGCAGTTCTGCAGCGCGTCGAACTTTGTCTGGAGGGCGCATGCATCGGCGCGGAAGGGCTCACGTGGTCATCTTGAATTGGAAAGTC
>DASXYQ010000261.1:0-2408 GCA_036502445.1 Roseiarcus sp.
AAGGACCTGCAATTGCCGATGCTGTTGCCCGGCATGAAGATCAACACCTCGCCCGACAATTTCAGCCCGATCCGACAGATGCAGCTCGCACGGTTCAACGGCGAGAGCTGGGAGCTGTTCGGGGATTTGATACAGGCTTGAAGAGCCCTTCTCCCGTTGCGGGAGAAGGTGGCCCGAAGGGCCGGATGAGGGGTCGGCGCGTAAGCGCCTCTTCACGATGCGCCTTTTGGCGTGACCTCGGGCAAAATACAACGCATTCGCCCAGACATCCCCGACCCTTCTCCCGCAAAGGGGAGAAGGGGGCCGATCACTTCTCCGCCCTTTGCCGGCGCTTCGCCAGCGTGCGCAATCGCAGCGCGTTGAGCTTGATGAAGCCGCCGGCGTCGTGGTGGTCGTAGGCGACCGCACCTTCCTCGAAGGTGACGAGATCCTGATCGTACAGCGAATGCGGGCTGTCGCGGCCGATCACGTAGACGCCGCCTTTGTAGAGCTTCAGCCGCACGCGGCCGGCGACGAATTCCTGGCTCTCGTCGATCAACCCTTGCAATAGTTGACGTTCGGGAGCGAACCAGAAGCCGTTGTAGATGAGCTCGGCGTATTTCGGCATCAGCTCGTCCTTCAGATGCGCCGCGCCGCGATCGAGCGTGATCGATTCGATCGCGCGATGCGCCGCGAGCAGGATCGTGCCGCCGGGGGTCTCGTACATGCCGCGCGACTTCATGCCGACGAAGCGGTTCTCGACCAGGTCGAGCCGGCCGATGCCGTTGTCGTGGCCGAGCTCGTTGAGCGCCGTCAGCAGCGCCGCCGGCGATAGCTTCTTGCCGTCGATTGCGACCGGGTCGCCCTTCTCGAAAGCTATTTCCACAATGGTCGGCTCGTCCGGCGCGGATTCGGGATCGACGGTGCGCGAATAGACATAGTGCGGCGTCTCCTGTGCGGGGTCCTCGAGCACCTTGCCCTCGGACGAGACGTGCAGCAGGTTGGCGTCGGTCGAGAACGGCGCTTCGCCGCGCTTGTCCTTGGCGATCGGAATCTGGTTCTCCTCGGCGAACGCGAGCAGCGCGGTGCGCGAGGCGAATTCCCATTCGCGCCAGGGCGCGATGATCTTGATGTCCGGCTGCAGCGCGTACGCGCTGAGCTCGAACCGCACCTGGTCGTTGCCCTTGCCGGTCGCGCCGTGGGCGATCGCATCTGCGCCGACCTTTCGTGCGATGTCGACCAGGTGTTTGGCGATCAGCGGCCGCGCGATCGAGGTCCCCAGCAGATATTGCCCCTCGTAGAGGGCGTTGGCGCGAAACATCGGAAAGACGTAGTCACGAACGAATTCTTCGCGGACGTCCTCGATGAAGATATGTTCGGGCTTGACGCCGAGCAGCTCTTCCTTGCGCCGCGCCGGCTCCAACTCCTCGCCCTGCCCGAGGTCGGCGGTGAAGGTGACGACCTCGCAGCCGTAAGTGGTTTGCAGCCATTTCAGGATGATGGAAGTGTCGAGGCCTCCCGAATAGGAGAGGACGACGCGCTTGACCTGGGTTTTCGGATTGGACATGGGGCGGCGGCTCTGGGACGGTCTGTAAGCGCGTTCGGCGACCGCGCCTACAACGCCCGGTCTCATAGACCGGCGCATGAACGGCGCGCAACCCTTTCAGGGCCCGCCGCCGCGCGGCCAGAGCGCCCACCGCACCGCGAAAACCACGATCAGCGAGATCAGCCCGCCGAACAGCACGTCGGAGAGGAAATGGCCGCCGAACGCCATCCGCAGCGCGCTCGCGGCGATGCCGAACGCCAGCGCGGCCGCGATGGCGACCGCTCGGAACGGCTGCGGGACGAGTAGCGCCGGCGCGACCATCCAGAAGGCGGACGCCGCCTCGCCGGAGGCGAAACTGCAATTCCTGCGGCAAGCGCCGTCAAAGCGATACCACGGGCGGAATTCGTCGCGCCCTCCGAATTCGATCATATTGATGGGGCGCGGCCGGTGCAGATGATCTTTCATACCGAGATTGACGATGAGTCCCGGCCCGATGACCATCGTGGCGACCAGGAACGCGATCGCTCGACCGTCGGGCGCCCATGGCGCGGCGACTCCGAGGCGGCGCAGCAGATAGGGGATCGCGTATGCGGCCAGGGCGACATAAGGCGTGATTCGAAAGAACGAACGCACAGCCTGCGCCCAACCGCTTCTGACGACAAAGCCGCCGTGGTCGTAGAACGCATGCGTCGCGGCGAGATCGAGCTCGGGCCAGATCGCGAACACGACGCCGACCGCGACCAGCCCCGCGACGAGTGCCAGAAGAATACGCGGAATCGGCGTCAAACCACTCGGTAGACCTGCCCGGTCTGCCGCCCCTCGATGCTGCGGGAGAACGCGCGGGCCGCCCGCGCCACGGGCACGGGATCGAAGCCGCGGAAGA
>DASXYQ010000262.1:0-13054 GCA_036502445.1 Roseiarcus sp.
GCTTCAGCCGCCAGACGTTCCGCCTGCGAAAATTCGCGAGCCCGATAGGCCGACAGTATGGCCTCATGCGTCTCGACCAGCGCCCGAAACCCGACGCTCACGGCATAATTGGCGTTTCCCGCCAAGGCGAATATCGCGACCGGACGCGTCTTGCCCTTGAGAAGAACCTGATCGATTTCAAGCCAGGCGAAATTCGGCGCCTCGTCCCGCGTCGAGACGCTCGCTACGATGTCAACGCCGAACATCTTGGATGCGCCTTCCAGGCGGGACGCGACGTTCACTTCGTCGCCGATCGCCGAATAGTCGAAACGTTGATGCGACCCCAAATTCCCGACGCAACATTCGCCCGTATTGAGGCCGACGCCGAATTTCACTGTGGGGTATGCGCCACCGTTTTCGCGAGGTCGGTCCGCCCAGGCTCGGTTGAACTCCACCAGCGCTTCACGCATCTCGAGCGCAGCCTGCACAGCGTGAACGGCATGATCCGGATCGTCTAGCGGTGCGTTCCAGAACGACATGATCGCATCGCCCATGTACTTGTCGACCGTTCCGTTCTGATCGAGAATGACCGTCGTCATCGGCGTCAGATATTCGTTCAAGAAGCTCGTGAGTTCGGTGGCGGAAAAGCCCTCCGAAATCGTCGTGAATGACCGCAAGTCGCAGAACATCAGCGTCAGAGGCCGCTGAAGCCCGCCCAATCGCAGCTTTTCCGGGTGTTCCGCCAACTGCGAGACGACCGCGGGAGAGACATATCTTCCGAAAGCCGAGCGGATTTCCGTAACCTGATGCCTCTTCTGGCTATAGAGCGAAAGTATTCCCGTCAGAAAGACCATCCCCGAGGAAAGACTTGGGATGACCGGGTCCAGCAAAATCCCATTTCGGGAGAAAGCAAACCAGCTGACGCCGAAAAGGATCGCGGAAGCTATCGCGCCGAACAACGCGCTCCAAACCGCGGATATGATCGGCATTGTGAAGACGAATGCCAGGGACAGCGTCGCGGCGGACAGCAATTCCGCGCCAGGCGCCCAGTCCGGCCGTCTGAGCGACGCTCCCGACAGAATTTGTTCGAGCAACTGGGCTTCCGCTTCGATGCCGGGTGTCGAGGGATTGAGCGGCGTCGCCACCACGTCGGACAGAAGCGACGCGCTGGCGCCCACGAGGATGATCTTGCCTTCCAGGTCCGAGAGATCCGTGCTCGGCTCGAATAGTTTCCAGGCGGGAACTGAACGGCGCGGATCGGCGGCCGCGAAATACGCGCGAATGTCGCCCCGGGGCTGCGTCTCTACCGTCACGTCGCCGACTCGAATCTCCCCGACGCCTGCGGCCGCCGCGAACCCGCCGTGGCCATCAGCAGCGAGACATTTGACGATATAAGTCGAGGCCCCCTGGGCGACTCTGAGGGCTTCCAGCGCGAAGCTCGGCTGCAGTTGCCCCTTGACGGAGGAGAGCAGAGGCACGCTGCGAATGACCCGGTCGTCGTCGGGAGTCCAGTTCAGGAACCCGATTCCGCTCGCGCTGTCCGCGAGGATCGGCAGAGGCGACAGCTCCCCCGAAAAACCAGCGACGTATTCGACGGGGTCGCCGCCTATGGTGGCGAACCCGATCTTCGAGGGCGTAGCGGCGCCGATGTTCCTCCCCGAGAGAATGCTGCCCAGCACCACTTTGTGATCGGTGATCGCTCTTGCAAAGGCAGCGTCGCCATCGTCCGTAGGAACCGCGCCGCTCGTGGCGACCTCGGAGTCTCTGCTCGCGACGGGACTGCCGACCGACCTCTCTTTCTCCGAAAAGAGAACGGTGAAACCGATGGCGGCGACGTTGGCCTTCGCCAAGGCATCGGCGATCGCCGCCATCTTTCGGCGTGGCCACGGCCACTGCCCGATCCGTTTGATCGATTCATCGTCGATGTCGACGATGCGGACCGGCTGATCTAAAGCATAGGGGCGGGGACGCAGTCGCTGATACTCGTCGAAGACGAGGTTCTCCAGATTGGCATGCAGGGGCATCGAAGACGTATTGACGAACAGCATCAGGACGTAGGCGCCGGCTACAATTGCCAAATAGGTTCGCAAGCGCTTCCAGTTTCGCATCCCGACAGTGCCCAATCGTTCCGGTTTCAGGCCCCCTCAGAACGCGAGCTAGCTTAAACCGGACTGTATCGCTAGTTTTTGGGCGAGGAATCTGACTTAATTGCGTCGCATGGGCCTATGGGCGCAAAACGAGACAGGGGAGAACAATAGGGTTCACGTCCCGGCAAGGGTGGCCCGCAACGAGATTTGACTTGGCGAAGCCAGGCCGCCTATAACCCGCCCGCGCGATTTTCCGTCGCCTTGAATTTTTCCCGGATCGCTTCGCGGCTCGAAATGGCGGCGAGGCGAGGTCCGGGTTGGTTTGTTGTGCGCGAGACCGCCGACGTCTCGTTGCAGGAAGACTTTGGAGTTTGAACTGTGAAGCGGACCTATCAACCGAGCAAACTCGTTCGCAAACGCCGACATGGGTTTCGCGCGCGCATGGAAACGGTCGGCGGTCGTAAAGTTCTGAACGCCCGCCGCGCGCGCGGCCGTAAGCGCTTGTCGGCCTGACCGCCATTCGCGCCGGATCGGCGCGGCCCTCTCCTCTATCGCGCGGGCCCAACGCCTTGGACGAGACGGCAGGGCGAGCGGCGGCCGAATGCCCCGATTGGGGGCGACTGACTCGTCGCGCCGAATTTCAGCGGACCGCGCGAGGGCGGCGCGCGCAACTCGACGCGTTTGCATTGCAGGCAAACCGTCGGCTCGAGTCCGCGGCCCTCATCGGACCGCGAGTCGGCTTCACGGTGACGAAGAAAATCGGCAACGCGGTCGTGCGCAATCGGATTCGTCGGCGCCTGCGCGAGGCGTTGCGCCGCATTTCATGCCTTGAGGCGCTGCCCGATCATGATTACGTGCTGATGGCGCGTCTGCCGGCGCTGACGATGGACTTCGAGGCGCTGGTCGGCGAAATCGACCGAGGTTTTCGGCAGCTCCGTCGCGACAAACCGCGACCGGGCCCTCGAGGCGAGAGATAGAGACAGACGATCATGAATTCCGAGGATTCCCGCAACCTCATATTGGCGATCGTCCTTTCTGTGCTGGTTCTGATCGGCTGGAACTATCTTTACGCGCCGCAGCTGCATAAGGACCACGTGGCGGCGCCGCCGGCCCAGACCCAGACCCAGACCCAGGCGGCGCCGCCTGGCTCCGCGCCGGCGTCTGTCAACGGCGCGTCGGCGCCGCAAGTCGAGCCGGCGTCCGAAACGAGTCTCAGGACCCGCGCCGAGGCGCTCGCCCTCAGCCCGCGGGTGACGATCGACACGCCGGCGCTCGCCGGTTCTATCGCCTTGAAGGGCGGCCTGATCGACGACCTCAAGCTCAGGGCCTATCACGAGACGATCGATCCCAAGAGTCCTAACATCACGTTGTTCTCGCCCCCAGGCGGGCCGGCGCCGTATTGGGCCGAAAGCGGCTTCGTGACGGACGCGAAGGGCGTCAAAACGCCGAACTCCTCGACGCTCTGGAGCGCGGACGCTACGACGCTCAGCGTCGGCAAGCCGGTGACGCTTACGTGGGACAATGGCGCCGGCCTGACGTTCAGGCGAATCATCGCCGTCGACGAACATTACATGTTCACGATCACCGATTCGGTCGAAAATTCCGGCGCGCAAGCCGTTTCGCTGCGTCCCTACGCGCTGATTCTGCGTCGCGGCAAACCCGACGTAGCGGGCTACTCGGTGCTTCACGAAGGCTTCGTCGGGGTGATCGGCGACAGCGGGGTGCAGGAAGTCACTTATTCCGCGATCGAAAAGGATCCCGGCAAGGTGCTCGCGCTGAAGGGCGATGGCGGCTGGCTCGGCTTCACCGACAAATACTGGGCGTCCGCGATCATTCCGGGCCAGTCGGAGCCCGTCGAGGCGCGCTTCTCGGCGAGCGGAGCGGCGCAGCCGGAGGACTATCAGACCGATTTCCTCGGACCGTCGAGCGAGGTCGCGCCCAGCGGGAGCGTCGCGGACGTCACCCATCTGTTCGCCGGCGCGAAGGAAGTCGGAATCATCAACGGCTACGAGGCCAGCCTCGGCATCAAGAAATTCGACCTGATGATCGACTGGGGGTGGTTCTATTTCATCACCAAGCCGATGTTTCGCCTGATCGATTTCATTTACCGTTATGTCGGCAATTTCGGCGTCGCGATCCTGATCGTCACCGTACTGGTGAAGGCTGTCTTCTTCCCGCTCGCCAACCAGAGCTACCGTTCGATGGCGAAGATGAAGCTGATTCAGCCCAAGATCGCCGCGCTGAAAGAGCTCTATCCCGACGATCGCCAGAAACAGCAACAAGCGCAGATGGAACTGTTCAAGAAGGAAGGCGTCAATCCGGTCGCGGGTTGTCTGCCGATGGTCGTCCAGATTCCCGTGTTCTTCGCGCTATATAAAGTGATTTTCATCACCATCGAAATGCGGCACGCCCCGTTCTTCGGATGGATCAAGGACCTGTCGGCGCCCGACCCGACGAACGTCTTCACGCTGTTCGGGCTGATCCCGTGGGACCCGACGGCGCTGCCAATCTTCGGACATTTCCTCGCCTTGGGGATCTGGCCGGTCATCATGGGCATTTCGATGTTCTTCCAGATGAAGATGAATCCGGAGCCCACCGACCCGGTCCAAAAGACGATGTTCACCTATATGCCGTTGATCTTCACATTCATGCTCGGCTCGTTCCCGGCCGGGCTCGTCATCTACTGGACCTGGAACAACACGCTGACGATCCTGCAACAATCGATCATTATGAAGCGGGCGGGCGTCAAGATCGAACTGTTCGACAATCTGAGGAAGCTCTTCGATTCAAAAAAAAAGAGTAAGGACGAGCTGGCCCCGCCGGCCGTGGCGCCGAAGTGACCGCCACGGCGGCCGAGATCGGCGAAGCCGCATGGATCGAGCCTGGGCGCAAACTGTTCGCCGGAACTTGCGATTTCTTTTTCGCGGCGGCCAAATCCGACGGATTGCCGCCGATTGGGGGACCGGAAATCGCCTTCGCGGGCCGCTCCAACGTCGGCAAGTCCTCGCTCATCAACGCGCTGACTGGCCGAGCGTCGCTGGCCCGCACGTCGAACACTCCGGGGCGAACGCAGGAGCTGATATTCTTCAACCTCGGCGATCGAGCCACCCTCGTCGATATGCCCGGCTACGGCTACGCCGCCGTTTCCAAGGACAAATCTGCCTCCTGGGGAGTGCTCGCGCGCGCTTATCTGCGCGGCCGCCCCACGCTGCTTCGCGCCTTCGTGCTGGTGGACGGACGCCACGGCCTGAAAAACACCGACGAGGCGATGATGAAGCTGCTCGACGCGTCGGCCGTCTCCTATGCGATCGTGCTGACCAAACGCGATGAAGTGAAGAAGACCGATCAGGACGCGCGGGTCCTGGCCACGCTCGAGGCCTTGCGCGATCATCCCGCGGCCTACCCCCAGGCGTTGTTCACCTCGTCACGCACCGGCGACGGCATTCCCGAGCTGCGCGCCCATATCGCGCGGCTGCTTGCGGACCGCGCGGCGGACCGGACGGCGCCGACGCCGATGTAGCCGCGCTCGGTTCGCCGCCTGCGAGAGTGACGACATGCTGCGAACGCTGGCGATTTCCGGTTACCGGTCGCTGCGCGACGTGCGCCTCGAATTGGGCGCGCTCAACGTCGTCACGGGACCGAACGGCAGCGGCAAATCCAGCCTATACCGCGCGCTTCGATTACTCGCCGACATCGCGCAAGGGCGGATCACCCGATCGCTCGCGCTCGAAGGCGGCCTGACCTCGACGCTATGGGCCGGCCCGGAATCGATCGGCCGCGCAGTAAGGCAAGGGCGCTTTGCGGTCGAAGGCGTCATCCGGAAATCGCCGGTCAGCCTAAAGCTCGGCTATTCCGGCGAGGATTACGGCTACGCTATCGATCTCGGCCTGCCGCATCCTTCGGCGTCGCAATTTGCCCACGACCCGGAAATCAAGGTCGAAGGCGTATGGACCGGGGACGTTCTCGGCCGAGCCAACGGGCTGGCGATGCGCGTCGGGCCCAGTGTCCGGGTGCGGGACGAAGCTGGCGAGTGGCGGCAGGCCTACCAGGGCCTCGCGCCTTTCGACAGCATGATGACGCATGCCGGCAATCCGGATGACGGATTTGAGTTGCTGCTGCTGCGAGAGCGCATGCGCAACTGGCGATTCTACGATTCTCTGAGGACGGACGCAGACGCCCCGGCGCGCCGCCCGCAAGTCGGGACCTACACGCCAGTGCTCGCGAGTGATGGCGCGGACCTCGCGGCGGCCCTTCAGACGATTCGGGAGATCGGCGCCTCCGACGAACTCGAGGGCCGCATCGAGGATGCGTTCCCCGGTTCGACCCTCGAAGTCATCAACATCGGAGGATACTTCGAGATCGCCATGCGGCAACACGGGCTGCTCAGGCCGCTCACCGCGGCGGAGCTTTCCGACGGGACGCTGCGATATTTCCTGCTCGTTGCGGCGCTGATGTCGCCGCGGCCGCCGGAACTGATGGTCTTGAACGAACCCGAGGGGAGCCTGCATCCCGACTTGCTGGCACCACTAGCGCGGCTAGTCGAGCAGGCGGCAAAACGATCTCAGATCATCGTCGTCACCCATGCGGCGCAGCTTGTCTCAGATCTCGCGACCGCGCCGGCCGTCCGGCTGATCCGGCTCGAAAAGCAGTTTGGCGAGACGAGGGTCGCAGGCGATGCGAGACCCAAGTGGTTCTGGCCCTCGCGTTGAGCCAGCGCCGCAGCGGGGAAGGACTGACAGCTTGGCAGCCCGCGAAAGTCGCTGCATCCAGCTCAATTTTGCAATCGCACCGAGACTGCCGATTCTGTGGAAGCTCTGACGGAGCCCTCCAGTGGACGCGGCCTCCGACGGCCTCCGACGCCAAGCTAAAGCGGGCGCGCCTCATCGGGGAGCCTCGGCGCGGCGCATAGCTTCGGAACCCAAACGATGCTTCGAGGCCGCCGACGCTCGATCGAACCACGCCTTCGTGATAGTTGATCATTCCACCCCCGCTGCTGTCGAGGTCCGCCGATGGACATCTCCATTGCCCCGACCAGGCCCGAACACATTGAGAGCTTTCATCGCGCGCTCGACATCGTCGCACGCGAAAGAAAATATCTCGCGCTCCTCGAAGCGCCGCCGTTGACGCAAGTGCGTGAATTCGTGATGGACCTCATCCAGAAAGGCGGTCTGCAATTCGTCGCGGTGGTTGGCGACGAAGTCGTCGGATGGTGCGACATTCAGCGGCACGGCTTTCCGTCGCGCGCGCACCGAGGAACGCTCGGGATGGGGATCGTTCCCGCCTACCGCGGGCGTGGTCTCGGGGTGCGGCTCATCCAAGCGGCCTTGGCGCAGGCGTGGGTCGCCCGCTTCGTCCGCGTCGAACTCGATGTGCACGGCGACAACGCACGGGCGATCGCGCTCTACGAAAAGGTCGGCTTCGTCCGCGAAGGCGTGGCTCGCGACGCCGTATTGATCGATGGCGAATATCGCGACGCCATCAATATGGCCATTGTCGAACGCGGGAACGCGGCGTAGACGAACCCGTCTCGACCCTTGACCCTGCATCAAGGCGACGTCCAAATATGAGCGCGGCGCTTTCAGTTCGTCATGCCCCGGCATGACGGTCCGGCGTCCGCGCGATTTCAAGCGAAGGGCCGCCGGGATGCCCAGCTCGAGGCCGGGCATGACGACGGTGGCGGAACCGCGAATTCAGATGTTTCAGGGCGTCGTCTTGCGTGACCGGCAAACGGCGCCGCGCTTCATTCGGAAGTCGCGGAAATCGAAATCAGCGCCGCCGCGCAAGCCGTCGCCGCCAGCGCCGCGAAGCCCAATCGAAGGCTTTCCCAAGCGGCGATCGCGCCGACGAAGGGCGGCCCGGTGAGCAGCCCGGCGTAGCCCGCGGTAGCGACCGTCGCGATGCCCTGACCCGGCGAGGAGCCGAAACCCGCGCTGGCGCTGAACAACGCCGGCACGACGTTCGCAAGGCCCGCCCCGACCATCGCGTAGCCCACGAGCAGGCTCGGGATATGGAGCGAGCCCGCCGCCAACCCGAAACCGGCCGCCGCAACCAGAGCGCCCGCCGACACGACGAACATTCGCCCGTATCGGGCGACGACTCGGTCCCCGAGCAGTCTTCCAGTCACGATTGCGATCGAAAACGTCGCGAATCCGGCAGAGGCGAACGCCGTCGAAGCGCCGATCGAGGCGAGATAGACGCCGCTCCAATCGATGATCGCCCCTTCGGCCAGAAAGAGCAGGAAAGCGATCGTCGGGAGGACGAAAAACGACCGCGCGGGCCAAGCCAGCGGATACGCGGAAGCGTTCCGGCGTTCGCCGCTCCCCAGCGCCCGCCTCGCTAGCGCGACGGCGGCGAAGCCGAGCGCGCCGACCGCGGCCAACAGGACCGGCGCCGACGCCCCGAAATACAAGAACGCGGCGCCGACACCGGCGCCTGCCAGACCGCCTATGCTGAAGGCCGCGTGGAACGAGGACATGATCGGCGCGCTCCATCGCCGCTCGACGACGCTGGCATGAGCGTTCATCGAGACGTCGAGCAGACCGTTCGCAGCTCCCATGGCGAACGTGGCCAGGGCGAGCGCCAGCGCGTCCGAAGCGAGCAATGGCAGCGCAAAGGAAAGGGTGAACGCGAACGCGGCCCGAGACGTCGTGACGCCGGTCGGCGCCCATCGCGGCGCCAGCGCGCCGCCGATCGGCATGAACAGGACCGCGCCGCCTGCGAAGGCGAGAAGGATCAAGCTGAGGCGTCCGTCCGACAGAGCGAAGGCGAGCTTCAGCGGCGGGATCGCCGCAGACCAGGCCCCGATGCCGAGGCCATTGACAAAAAACACGGCGAGCGTGGCGGCTCTCGCGCGGCCAAGCTCGGTCATGCGCTCCACTGTTCCGATTCGAGGTCCCGGGCCCGCTTCCTAGGTCGAGGCGAGGCTGCGTGCAAGCGGGCTCTGCCGTGAGGCGACGCATATGAACGCTACGCATCCAGCTTCCCCATGCGCGTGCTCGACCCCGCGAGTCCAGGGCGACGTCCCCCGGACCGTCACCGATCGCGCCGCTGTATGCCCGTCCCGAGGCCGGCATGACGAGCGGCGGCCCCGACAGTGTTGTTCTCGCGCCTTCCCTAGGTGTGCGCGATGCCGGCGGCCGCGAGCGCTTCGGCTTGATTGCGCGCGACGCCTTCGACGGTGAAATCCTCGATCGCCGACTCGTACAGGCGATGAAAATTCATCTCGGCGCGCAACCTCAGGAAAGCCGCGCCCAGGCCGATCGCCGCCCGATCCATGAACACGAACTCCCGCGGCACTGTGAGCTCGCCGCCTTGCGCGCGTAGCGCCCGCATAACGGCGCCGATCTCGCGTCGGCCGTAATCGCCGGGCCTGACGCCGTCGGCGACGGTGCGCACGCGATCGTCGAGGACCGGCCCGCACAGGAAGCGCGCCCAGATGTTCATCGCCTCGATCGTCGCATGCGAGAGCTTGCCGAATCCCCAGAGTTCATAGGCGTGGACCGTTCGCGCCTGATCCTTCGTCTTCAGCGCTTGGTAGAGCTCCACGGTGCCGTTGACGAAGCGGGGCGGGAAAATCCGCACGCAGCCGTAGTCGAAGAGGTTGACCGCCTCGATCCGCTGCGCCGCTCCCGCGCCTGACGCGATGACGGAATAATTCCCGAGATGCGGATCGCCGTGGATGATTCCGTAGCGCAGGAAAGGCCGCCACCACGCCTCGAACAACAGCATCGCCAGACGCGCGCGCGCCTCGCCGGACGCGGATTCGAACTCCAGCAGCTTCGCGCCATCCAGCCATTCGAGCGTCAGCAGGCGCTTCGTCGACAACTCCGGGAAAACCCGGGGCACGCGCACCTGCGGCCGATCGGCGAGCATCTTCGCGTAGAGTCTCGCCATCTTGGCCTCGCGCGCGTAGTCCAATTCCTCGCGCAGTCGCGCACCGATCTCGCGTGCGATCTCGCGGGTGTCGATAGCGCCGCCCATCCGGCGACGGAGCGAGAACAGCAGATTGAGCTGGTTCAGGTCCGCCTCGACTGCGGAGGCCATGTCGGGATATTGCAGCTTGCAGGCGACGCGCTCACCCTCCAGGGTCACCGCGCGATGGACCTGGCCGAGCGAAGCCGCGGCGGCCGACGTCAGATCAAATTTGGCGAAGAGGGCTCGCCAGCCGGCGCCCAATTCGGCCTGCATGCGCCGGCTCACGAAAGCGGCGCCCATCGGCGGCGCCTGGGACTGCAGGCTCATCAACTGCTCCGCATAATCCGCCGGCAGCGCCTCCGGAATAGTCGCCAGCAACTGGGCGACCTTCATCATCGGGCCCTTCATCGCCCCGAGCGCCTCGGTGAAGGCGCGCGCGTCGTTGCTCCGGCCCGCTCCCGCGAGGCGGCTCGCGCCGATGCGCGCGGCGAACGCGCCCGCGTTGACGCCCAGCCGCGCGTATCGGCTCGCCCGAGCGGAAAATCTGTTGGTCTCGTCGTCGCTCGGCACGTTTCTTTCCGCGATCGGTAAAATTTTACTGATTATATTGGCAGTCTGCTTAACGTTACGCAATTATGCTGACGCCTGAAAATCAAGATGGCGTCGCACTCACGCCGGGGCAATGGGCGGACGCGACGTGAATTCCTGTTTTCGAACAGTTTGGTCGAACGCTTGGGGAGAAATGGCATGCACAAGTCTGATGTGCGCGACGGTGTCCGCGTTCAGTGCGAGTTTCCGGCGACGATCGAACTCGGGGCAGGACCCGCCATCCGCGCGGTCGTGCGCAATATATCGACCTGTGGCGCACGCCTCGAAGGCGCCGATGTCGTCGCGGCGCCAGAAAAATTCGAATTGTTGATCACGCGAGATTCGGGCGCGCCCGTACGACGCCGGGCGCGCCTGGTATGGCGAATCGACGAAGCGATGGGCGTCAGTTTCATCGATCGCGTCCGCGCCTGATCGATCGATTTCGTCCGGCGCCCTGCGGGCGTTTACTATAGCGGGTCGATTTCGATCCATCGGCGGGCTCGGTCTGCGAGGCTCTACAAACGCCGATTCGATCCGAAAAGCGACACCCGATAACCCCCGCCCATAGAACTATCGAACGCGATCTTCGCTTGTCAGTCGATCCGTGTCGTGCGAATCGGGTATTCGCGCCCCATTGGCGGGGCCGGGAGGAAGCGTTGTCGTACTGCCCGCCCGCGCTGATCAGCGTCGATTGGGGCACCAGTTCGTTGCGCGCGTATCTCGCGGATGCGGACGGCGCTGCGCTGGCGGAGATTGCTGCCGACAAGGGCGCACTCAGCCTACAGCAGGGCGAGCACGAGGCTTATCTGGCATCGTTTCTACGGGACTGGAAAACCCGTCATCCCCATCTGCCGGTCGTCGCCTCGGGCATGGTCGGCGCGCGACAGGGCTGGATCGAGGCGCCCTACGCTTCGTGCCCAGCCGGCCTCGCCGAAATCGCCGCCGCGACTGTGATCGCCCCGAGCGTTTCGCTAGGCGGCGTTCGCATAGTGCCGGGCGTCAGCGCGCGTGATGCGCGTGGCGCGCCCGACGTGATGCGCGGCGAGGAGACGCAAATCCTCGGCGCGCTGGCCGCGGAGCGGCGCGGCGAAGGCATCTTCGTTCTGCCGGGCACGCATTCCAAATGGGCTCGAGTCGAGGGCGGCCGCATCATCGGCTTTGAAACCTATATGACTGGCGAGGCCTTCGCCGCCCTGAAGGACCACACCGTGCTCGGGCGCATGATGGCGCCGGCGGTCGATCCGACCGATCCGACCGGCTTCGCCCTCGGCGTCGACGCCGCGGCCGCGCTGGAGCACCCCGGCGATCTCCTGCATGCCGCCTTCATGACCCGCACTTTTGGCTTATTCGGCCAGCTCCCGCCGGGTCAGCTCGCCGAATACCTCTCCGGCCTCTTCGTGGGCGCCGAAATCCTGGCGGGGGCGCGAGGCGCCCGTGCTGCGACTGTCATTGGCGCGCCGGCCCTTGTCGAGCGCTATCGTCGCGCCGCCGCCCTATTGGGGGTCGATTTGACGCCGGCGCCGGCGAATTGTGCGACGCTCGGGCAGATCGCGGTGCTGAAAGGGGTCGCTGCGGCCGTGGAGCGAACGGTTTGAGAACTCGGGCGGTCTTGTGGTGACGCGCGCGGGGATTGGCCGTGTTTCTCATCATTCCTCGTGCCGTCGCGCGGCTGAGGTTTCCAATACCCCGGAGCTCAAAAGAGCCGCCGCCCAAGCTGCTCGCGTCGCGCCGCAAGAGCGTGGACCGGCGACTTTGGATCTTGGCACCGCTGACGATCGTGCTCTCGATCGCGCATCTCGCGCGGGTGGAGCAGCTGACAGCGCGACGAATGCGGCAGTTTATCGCGCAGGTGCTCGCGAGCCGCGAGATCGACCCGTCCGCGGGCTTCGTTCAATTGCAGATGGCGCGGCTGAGCGAAGCGAAGATCGTCGCGCGAACGATGATGATGAAGGGCGATCTCCAGGCGATGCATCGATGGATCGAGTTGACGAGCGAACTCGACCGCTACCACGGTTTAGCGCTGGCCCGAGCGCCGGAAGCGGGGGCACCCCGTCGCCTCGCCGGAGCCCCGCTCAATCTCGCCGAATCCGGCCCGCTTCAATGTCGAAGGGAAATTTTCCGCCTCGCGACCCCCTGAAATCACCCAAAGCCGCGAAGGATTCTCGAAGGCGCCGGCGCGGCGCCCCGCGGGAGCTCGATCTCGCCGAATCCCAGCCCGCGGCGAAGTCGTAGGGAAATTTTCCACCTCGCACGTACTTGAAATCCTCAAGCCTTGAAGGAATCGCGCAGTCGGCGTCACCCCAGCGAGCGTCTCGACCAGCCCGCCCTACCCTGACCAGCCCGCCCTACCCTATCGACATCAGGCTCGCGTTGCCGCCGGCCGCGGTCGTGTTGACGCAGAGCGAGCGCTCGCAGAGCAGGAAATCGAGCGGCGTCTGGCCGCGGCGGAGCGTCTCCACGTCGACGCGGAAGACGCTGACGATCGG
>DASXYQ010000263.1:0-8394 GCA_036502445.1 Roseiarcus sp.
CGCAGGACGATCCGAACGTCTGGCTCGATCTGGGCGGCGCCCGGGGCGTCTCCGCGGCGACGGCGGTCGGAAGTAGCGAGTAGCGAGTAGCGAGTAGCGAATGGCGAATGGCGCCATCCACGCTACCACTTCACCCGAGACCTAAAAACTACCGCCCACTCTCACTCGCCATTCGCCACTCGCCACTCGCCCGAACTACTGCCCATTGCCTACTGCCCATAGCTCGTGCAGGGAGGACGGGCGGCGCGAACCCGCGTCGAAGCGGGAGTCACGATGAAGCGAGTCGCGGACGTCCTATGGCCGATGATCGGTCTTGGGGCGGTGGCGTTCAGCTCCTGGCTGCTGCTCCGGGAATTGAGCGATCTCTCGCTCGCGGACGTCGTGGCCGCCGTACGCGCCATTTCTCCCTCGCACTGGCTCTTCGCCATCGCCTCGACGGTGATGGCCTATGCCGCGCTCGCCTGGTACGATCGGATCGCGCTCGAGCATCTCGGACGACGACTGAGCTGGCGTTTCGTCGCATTGACCTCCTTCACGACCTATGCGCTCGCGCATAACATTGGCGCGACTGTCTTTTCCGGCGCCGTGGTTCGATATCGCGCTTATTCCACAAAGGGGCTCAGCGCTGCGGAAGTCGGGTTCATCGTCGCGTTTTGCTCCCTCACCTTCACGCTGGGCAATCTGTCGCTGGGCGGCGTGATCTTGCTCGCCGATCCTGATCTGCTGCGGCGCTACGTGGCTTGGCCGCACTGGGCCGCGCGCGCGGTCGCGCTCGCGCTGCTCGCCGTGCCGTGGTTCTATACCTTGGGCGCGCTGTTGCACTTCCGACCCTTGCGGATTCGCGGTTTCGAGATCGTCTATCCGCGGCCGCCGATAGCCGTGAGGCAGTTGCTGGCGGCCCCGCTGGAGCTGATCGGCGCCGCGGGCATCATCTATTTTGCGCTGCCGGAGACAGGCCATCCCGGCTTCATCGTGGTGCTCGGGGTCTTTCTCGTCTCGTTCTCGCTCGCGCTGGTTTCGCATGCGCCGGGAGGACTCGGCGTGCTGGAGTTTTCGTTCATCTCCGCGATGCCCGACGCGCCGCGCGCCGGCGTGATCGCTGCGCTATTGGTATTCCGGCTGCTATATCTCATCGTGCCGCTCATGTTCTCGCTCGTGGTCGTGGTATTGTTCGAGCGCGAGCGCATTGGCGAGCTCGCGAGGGCTCGCTGGGGAGGCTGAGATGGAGGCTCCTATCGTCATCACCGCCGAGGACGTTCTGCTCGTGATCGACGTGCAGAACGACTTTCTGCCCGGCGGCGCGCTCGCCGTCGCGGACGGCGATGCGATCGTTCCGCTCATCGGCCGCCTCGCGTGCGCGTTCGAAAACGTCGTCGTGACCCAGGATTGGCATCCCGCGGGCCACGCGTCGTTCGCATCCTCGCATCCGGGGGCCAAGCCGTTGGACTGCATGGAGCTGCCGTACGGTAATCAGGTGCTCTGGCCGGATCATTGCGTGCAGGGCTCTCCGGGCGCCCTGCTGCATTTTGCGCTCGATACGGACCGCGCGTTCGCGATCCTGCGCAAGGGCGCCAATGCGATGGTCGATTCCTATTCGGCGTTCGCCGAGGCCGACGGCCTCACGACGGGGCTCGCGGCGCTGCTGCGCGCGCGCGGGATCGAGCGCGTCTTCGCCTGCGGCCTTGCGACCGACTTCTGCGTCGCCTATTCCGCGCTGGACGCGCGCGCCGCCGGCTTCGAGACCCTCGTGATCGACGACGCCTGCCGCGGGATCGACGCCGACGGCTCGCTGGCGGCCGCGTGGGCGCGGATGGAGTCGGTGGGGGTCAGGAAGATCGAGGCGCGGGACGTACTGGGGTAGGGGGCTGGGTCGTCTCTACCATCCGCCCCACATTCTGACGCCCACGGGCTGACTGTTGAATCTCGCTCACCTCCACCAATCGGCTGGCGACGTTTATGTTGTCTCCAGTCGCAGTGATGTACGGCTGAATCGGTGAAATGACGGCGATGCGCTCGAAAGGGAGTGACAAGACCTTCAAAAACATCGAAGTTGGCGCAGGCAAAATCAGAAACGAAATTCGGGGTCGATGACGCAACTCGTGGGAGCCGCCGAGGGCGAGGCGTTTACGGCGCGCAACACTTCGCCCGCGTTGCTGGCGGTAGACGGCGTCACGATCCGTTTCGGCGGCGTTCTGGCGCTGGACGGCGTCAGCTTCGATGTCGCCCGCGGGCAGATTTGCGGCCTGATCGGCCCCAACGGCGCGGGCAAGACTTCGCTCTTCAATTGCATTTCGCGGCTTTATGATCCCCATTCCGGGTCGATCCGCTTCGACGGCCGCCCGTTGGACCGCGTTCCAAGGCACGAGATCGCCGCGCTCGGCATCGCCCGCACGTTTCAGAACCTGGCTTTGTTCGGCACAATGACGGTGCGCCAGAACGTCATGGTCGGCATGCACGCGATCGCGCGCGGCGGCTTTCTCGCCAACGCGCTGTCGGCGCCGATCGCGCGACGGGAGGAGAAGCGGATCGCGGAGCGGGGAAACGCGCTGGTCGAGGAATTCGCGCTCTCCGGCGTCGCCGATCGGCCGGTCGACGAACTGCCCTTCGGCGCCAAGAAGCGCGTCGAACTCGCCCGCGCCCTCGCCGGCGAGCCCAAACTGCTGCTGCTCGACGAACCGGCCGCGGGCCTCAACCACGAGGAGGTCGACGCGCTGGGCGCAGAGATCCGATCGATCCGCGATCGTCGGGGCGTGAGCGTGCTGCTTGTCGAACATCACATGAACCTCGTCATGCGCGTCTCCGATCAGGTCGTCGCGCTCGATTTCGGCCGGCTGATCGCAGACGGCGCCCCCGCCGAGGTGCGCGCCAATCCCGAGGTAATCCGCGCCTATCTCGGGAGCGCGGCATGACGGCGCCGATTCTGGAGGCGCGCGCCCTCGAGGCGTTCTATGGCGCAGTTCAGGTCGTTTTCGGCGTCGATTTTTTGGTCGAAGACGGCGGAGTGACGACGCTGCTGGGCGCCAACGGAGCGGGGAAGACCACGATCCTGCGCGCGATCAGCGCAATGATCCGCCGCGCGGGGCGGATCGACTTTCGGGGAGCGCCAATGGCCGCGCGCGCTACCGAAGACGTTGCGCGGCTGGGCGTCGCGCACGTGCCCGACGGTCGGGGCACGTTCACCGACTTGACCGTGGAGGAAAACCTTCGGCTCGGGGCTTACATTCGCAAGGATCGCAACGCGGTCAAGGCGGATTTCGAGCGGGTCTTCGCGTATTTTCCGAGGCTTGCCGAGCGTCGCCGCCAGCAGGCCGGCACGCTCTCGGGAGGCGAGCAGCAAATGCTCGCGATCGCGCGCGCGCTGCTGCTGCGACCCAGTCTGCTGCTGCTCGACGAACCCTCGTTCGGCCTCGCGCCGCTGATCGTCGCCGATATTTTCAAGATCCTGCGCGCGATCAACCAAACCGATCGCGTCAGTCTCTTGATCGTCGAGCAGAACGCCAATCTGGCGCTGGATCTGGCCGACCGCGCATATCTGATCGAAACCGGCCGCGTCGTGATCGGGGGCCCGGCGGCGACGATCCGCAACGACGATTCTGTGCGCCGCGCATATCTCGGCTATTGAGGAGTGGCGTTTGGTCGAGTTCCTGCATCAGTTCGCTTCCGGGCTCGCCCTGGGGGGCGTCTACGCCATCACAGCGCTCGCCCTGGTGATGATCTATCAGGCGACGCATCTGGTGAATTTTGCGCAGGGCGAAATGGCGATGTTCTCGACCTATTTCGCCTGGAAATTGATCGACTCCGGCACGCCCTACTGGCTCGCTTTCGTGGCGACCGTCCTCGTCTCCTTCGTCGCCGGCCTGCTGATCCAGCGCTTCATCGTGCGGCCGTTCGCGCGCGCGCCGATCCTCGCTTCGGTGATCGTTTTCATCGGGCTTGCCTTCATCTTCAACGCCATGGCCGGCTGGCTCTACGGCTACACCATCCAGAGCTTCGACAGTCCGTTCCCAGGACGGCCGTGGTTCGGCAACGTCTACATGTCGGCGCATGAATCCGGTGCCGTGCTCGTGACCTTCGCGGTGCTCGCGCTGGTTTACGGCTTCTTCCGCTTCACGCCGTTGGGCCTCGCGATGCGCGCCTCGGCGCAGAACCCGGTCTCGAGCCGTCTGGTCGGCATCCGCGTCGGCTGGATGCTGGCGATCGGCTGGGGACTCGCCGCCGCGATCGGGTCCGTGGCGGGCATGATGGCGGCGCCGATCGTCTATCTCGATCCCAACATGATGAGCGGCATTCTGCTCTATTCGTTCGCCGGCGCGGTGCTGGGCGGCATCGACAATCCGTGGGGCGCGGTGTTGGGCGGCTTCGTCGTCGGGGTGCTCGAAAACCTCGTCGGCGCCTATCTCGTGGGGGCGGAGGTCAAGCTTTCGGTTGCGCTGGTCATCATCGTCGGCGTGCTCGTTGTGCGGCCGTCCGGATTGTTCGGGCGGCGTATCGTGGCGAGGGTGTAGCGATGGCTCTGTCGATGCGAGCTCGGGGAGGGCTTGGGCCGACGCTGATGGACGAAATCGGCGATCGCTTTCCGGGGCGGCGAACCCGTCGCTACGCCTTGTCACACTCGCGAACGCGAGCGTCCAGGACGCCACGACGTCAGCGGGTCTTTGTCGCTCGGCGATCGCTTCCGCCAGGATTCGCAGCTTGCGCCGCCTCGTCGTGGCCCCGCGGCTGGATACCCGCTTTCGCGGGTATGACACTTGCGGGATGGGATCAGATCGGCCGCTGCCATGGAAACCCACGGCGATGACCGCATCCACGCACTCCCGCCCGCCCGCCGCGGCTCCCTCGATGGTCGCGGCGACCCGGCTCGGGTGGCTGATCGTGGCCCTCGTCGCGCTGGCGCTCCCGGTCTACGCCAGCGGCTATCATCTCTATCAATTCTCGCAGGTGCTGATCTATGCGATCGCGCTGCTGGGCCTCAATCTGCTGACCGGCTTCAACGGCCAGATTTCGCTCGGTCATGGCGCTTTCTTCGCGATCGGCGGCTATGGCGCGGCGATCCTGATCACCAAGTTCGGCTTGCCCTATTGGGCGGCGATCCCGATCGCGAGCGCAGTCTGCTTCGTCGCAGGCTTTCTGTTCGGCTTTCCCGCGCTGCGGCTAGGGGGGCTCTATCTGGCGCTGGCGACCTTCGCGCTCGCCGTCGCGGCGCCGCAAATTCTCAGTTACAAGGGTTTCGACGCCTACACCGGAGGATCGCAGGGCCTGCAACTCGCCAAGCCGCATCCGCCCTTCGGCCTGCCGCTCAACATCGACCAGTGGCTCTATCTCCTCTGCCTCGCCTGCGCGGCGGCGCTGTTCTGGGCCGCCGCCAACCTGGTGCGCGGGCGCGTGGGGCGGGCGCTGGTCGCGATCCGCGACCATCCGATCGCGGCCGAGGCGATGGGCGTCGACGCCGCGCTCTATAAGACGACCTGTTTCGGCATCAGCGCGCTCTACGCCGGGGTCGCGGGAGGCCTCAGCGCCGTCACGGTCGGCTTCGTCTCGCCCGACAGTTTCGGACTCCCGCTCTCGCTCGCGTTCCTGGTGGGGATCGTGGTCGGCGGCCTCGCGTCGATCGGCGGCGCCATATTCGGCGCGCTGTTCATCGAATTCGTGCCCAATTACGCCGACCAGCTCTCGGTCTATTTCGGCGAAAGCGCGAAGGCTTTGCCGGGCGCCATTTACGGGCTGCTGCTGATACTGCTGATGGCAGTCGCCCCATCGGGCGTCGCGGGCACGATTCGGGCTGCTGTGCGCGTTTTCGACCGCGCGTTGCGTTCTTGAAAAAGCGCGACTTGCGTACTTAAAGTGGACGAAACCGCCGATCCGGCGAAAGGGAACAGGGAGGTCTTCATGACGACGCGTCGCACATTCCTTACTTCGAGCGCGGCCGCGGCGGCGGCGTTCGCGACTAGCGGATGGCCGGCAAGGGCGGAGAACGCACCCGGGGTCACCGATACCGAGATCAAGATCGGCCAGACCATGCCCTATAGCGGGCCGGCCTCGGCCTATGGGCTAATCGGCAAGACCGAAATCGCCTATTTCAAAATGATCAATGAGGCGGGCGGCGTCAACGGGCGCAAGATCAATCTGATCAGCCTCGACGACGGCTATAGTCCGCCCAAGACCGTCGAGCAGGTCCGCCGCCTCGTCGAGCAGGAGCAGGTCGCCTTCCTCTTCAATACCTTGGGCACCCCACCCAACGCCGCGATCCGGCAATATCTCAACGACAATAAGGTGCCGCAACTCTTCGTCGCCACGGGCGCGGCGATGTGGGGCGATCCCAAGCACTTTCCCTGGACGATCGGCTTCCAGCCGAACTACCAGACCGAGTCGGCGATTTTCGGCAAGCATATTCTCGCCACTAAGCCCGACGCCAAGATCGGCGTGCTCTACCAGAACGACGCCTTCGGCAAGGATTACCTGATCGGGTTGAAGGCGGGGCTCGGCGCGGACCAGGCCGGCATGGTGATCAAGGAAGCCTCGTACGAGACCTCGGAGCCGACTGTCGAATCGCAGGTGGTTACCCTGCAAGGCTCCGGCGCCGATACTTTCCTGATCGCCGCGACGCCCAAATTCGCGGCTCAGGCTATTCGCAAGTCTTACGATATCGGCTGGAACGCGGTACGCTACATGACCGATGTGTCGCTGTCGGTCGCGGCGGTGATGAAACCGGCAGGGCTGGAGAAATCGAAAGGCGTGATTACCGCCATCTACTACAAGGACGCCACCGACCCTCGTTGGGCGGACGATTCGGGCTTCAAGCAATTCGCCGCCTTCGTCAGCAAATACATGTCGCCTTCGGAGATGGCCGACTCGAACACGACGTACGGGACCCTGGCGGGCGCGACGATGGTGCAGGCGCTCAAACAATGCGGGAACGATCTATCGCGCGAGAACATCATGAAGCAGGCGGCCAATATCAAAGACCTCGAGTTGCCGATGCTGCTGCCGGGCGTCAAGATCAACACCTCGCCCGAAAATTTCTATCCGATCCGCCAAATGCAGCTCGCGAGCTTCGACGGCGCGAGTTGGAAGTTGTTCGGCGACCTCATCTCGGCGTGAGCGAACGAAATTCGCGAAATCGCCAAGCAACCAGAACCGGCGACCTACGGCCGCCGCCCCATCTGCATCAAGCGGAGGAACTACATGACCACGCGTCGCATATTCCTGCAATCGAGCGCCGCCGCGGCGGCGGCTTTGGCGACCAGCGTCTGGCCCGCCCGCGCGGAAAACGCGCCCGGGATCACCGACACGGAGATCAAGATCGGCCAGACCATGCCCTATAGCGGGCCGGCCTCGGCCTACGGCGTGATCGGCAAGACGGAAACCGCCTATTTCAAGATGATCAACGATGCGGGTGGGGTCAACGGCCGCAAGATCAATCTCATCAGTCTCGACGATTCCTACAGCCCGCCCAAGACCGTGGAGCAGATCCGCCGTCTTGTCGAGCAGGAGCAGGTCGCGTTCATCTTCCAGAGCCTGGGCACGCCGTGCAACGCCGCAATCCGGCAATATCTCAACGACAACAAGGTGCCGCAGCTATTCGTCTCGACCGGCGCTGCGATGTTCGCCGATCCCCAGCACTTTCCGTGGACGATCGGCTTCAACCCGAACTATCAGACCGAGGCGAAGATCTACGGCAAGCATATCCTCCAGACCAAGCCCGACGCGAAGATCGGCGTGCTGTATCAGAACGACGGCTTTGGCAAGGACTATCTGATCGGCTTGAAGGAGGCGCTCGGCGCCGATCACGCGGGCATGCTGATCAAGGAAGCCTCATATGAGACCTCGGAGCCGACGATCGATTCACAAATTGTCAGCTTGCAAGGCTCGGGCGCCGACGTGTTGATTATCGCCGCGACACCGAAATTCGCCGCGCAGGCGATCCGCAAGAGCTACGATCTCGGCTGGACGACGGTCCGCTATCTCAGCAACGTCTCGCCCTCGATCGCCACCGTGCTGAAGCCGGCCGGCCTGGAGAAGTCCAAGGGCCTCATCACCGCCTATTACGGCAAGGATCCGACCGATGCGCGTTGGAAGGACGACCCGGGTCTGAAGGAATGGACGGATTTCTGCAACAAATATATGTCGGCGTCGACGATCATAGACGCCAACGCCGCTTACGCCTTCGGCGCCGCGGCGACGATGATCCAGGTGCTGAAGCAATGCGGCTCCGACCTGTCGCGCGAGAACATCATGAAGCAGGCGGCCAGCATCAAGGACCTGCAATTGCCGATGCTGTTGCCCGGCATGAAGATCAACACCTCGCCCGACAATTTCAGCCCGATCCGACAGATGCAGCTCGCACGGTTCAACGGCGAGAGCTGGGAGCTGTTCGGGGATTTGATACAGGCTTGA
>DASXYQ010000264.1:0-1696 GCA_036502445.1 Roseiarcus sp.
ACGATGAGCTGAAGGCGTCCCTGTCTTCACCCGGAAGGCTCCAAACCGGAGGCTGTTAACCGACCAGAAAGGGGAACGAACGATGCTATGCATTGTTGGTTCTGAAATAAGATGGCGTTAAGCATGCAGATCAGTTTCTCCCAGGCGCTCGACGACAAGCGCATCCAAATTTCCATCGGGCGGGTCAAGGCTACGACGGGCTGGCGCGCCGCCCGCGGGCTGGTCGCCGACTTCGACCGCGAGATCGCCCTGCGCGCGCTGGTTCGCGAAGCCGAGGAATATGGCGCGGACGCGCTGGTCGAAGTGAGCTTCGAGATCGAGGAAGTGCGCGGCCCCGACATTGACGGCCTCCCGCTACGGCGGGTTACGGCGACGGGCAACGCTGTCAGGCTCGCGCTGGCTGCGTAACCGCTTCTCTAGGCGCGGTCGCCGACCGCGCCCTCTCGGTCTCCGCGATGCGACGATGACGAGGCGCTTAGCGCCGGACGCGGTCGGCGACCGCGTCCACATCCTCGCCGCCTCACAAACTGCTGAACCCCTTTCCCTCCGCGGCCAGGCGCTCGAGCAGCGCCGCCGGCCTGAAGGCGTCCCCCATCGTCGCCTGAAAGCCGCGCATCGCCGCCAGCACTTTATCGAGGCCGACGGTATCGCCATAAAACATCGGTCCGCCACGGTAGACCGGCCAGCCGTAACCGTTGATCCAGACGATATCGATGTCCGAGGCGCGTTGCGCCTTGCCTTCCTCGAGAATCTTCGCGCCCTCGTTGATCATGGGATAGAGGCAGCGTTCGAGAATTTCGTCATCGGAAATCGCCCGGCGGTTGACGCCCTTGGCCGCGGCGAAATCGAGAATGATTTTCTCGACCAGCGGGGAAGGCCGCGCATTGCGGTTTTCGTCGTAGTCGTAGAAACCGGCGCCGGTCTTCTGCCCGCGCCGGTCGTGCTCGCAGAGAATTTCGCGGATCGTCGAGGAAGAGGTCGTCGCCTTCGACCAGCCGATGTCGAGACCGGCCAGATCGCTCATCGCGAACGGTCCCATCGGCATGCCGAATTCATAGAGCACGCGATCGACGTCCCACGGCATGGCGCCCTCGAGAATCAGTTTCTGCGCCTCGCGCTGACGCTGGGCGAGCATGCGGTTGCCGACGAAGCCGTGGCAGACGCCGACCACCGCCGCGACCTTGCCGATCTTCCTGGCGATCTGCATCGTCGTGGCGAGCACGGGCTTGGCGGTCTTGTCGCCGCGAACGACCTCGAGCAGCCGCATCACGTTGGCAGGCGAGAAAAAATGCATGCCGAGCACGTGGTCGGGCCGCCTGGTGACGGAAGCAATCTCGTTGATGTCGAGATAGGACGTGTTGGAAGCCAGGATCGCGCCCGGTTTGGCGATCGCGTCGAGCCGCGCGAAAATATCCTTCTTGATCGCCATTTCCTCGAATGCGGCCTCGATCACGAGATCGCAATCGGCGAGCGCGGAGAGGTCGAGCGTCCCGGACAGCAGCCCCATGCGAGTCTCGACGTCGGCCGCGGTCAGCCGGCCCTTCTTCGCGGTGTTCTCATAGTTCTTGCGGATCACGCCGAGGCCGCGGTCGAGCGCGGCCCGTTGGGTCTCGACGATCGTCACGGGAATTCCCGCGCTGAGGAAATTCATCGAGATGCCGCCGCCCATCGTGCCCGCGCCGATCACGCCGACCTT
>DASXYQ010000265.1:0-19847 GCA_036502445.1 Roseiarcus sp.
TCATATTGCGCCCCACTGGTTGTCGCCCGGTCAGTCCCGACGGCCGATCGACCTTTGCAGTTTTACTCACATATAGACGGATTCGTTCGGACAGCAGCGTGTTTAGTCGCCCCGCCGCCACAATTTGGCTGCACATTCCAGGCCGTTCTCTCAGGGTCCCATGATCCGCCCAGACGCAGCCTATCCCGCATGGTTCAAACCCCCCGGGCCTCGGAATAATGGATAATTTCCGCGCGTGACAGTTGGGTGACAGGGGGGTGAAACGAGTCAGGCAGGGCCGTCCGAGACCGGTGCCGGCAACACTTTCCCGCCGCACCGTGGCCATTTTGCAACAGGCGAGAGCGCCGCATTTCGGTTGCAGGCCGCACACCCCGCCGTTCAGGGCGCCCAGCGCTTCATGACCGAACCGATCCAATCTCGCAGCGGCGCCATCAGCGGCCCCTGGGTGATCTCGCCGCACTTGTGGCCCTTCGCTCCCGAGGTCCAGGCCACGATGGCGACGATGGTTTTCCCGTCGCCCGCGAAGATCGGCCCGCCCGAGTCGCCCGAACAGGCCCCGGCGCCGGTCTCGGCGGGGTCGGCGGCCCAGAGCAGGATCTCGGACGCAGGCGCCCGCACCTGCAACTCCGCCACGCGCAGCGCGCCCCCCGTCTTCGGTTTACCCTCTTGTCCAATCCCGTAGCCGACGACGGTCGCGGCTTCGCCGACGGCGGGCGCCGCGCCGTCGGCCAGGACAGCCGGCCGAAACCGCTCCGGCAGCGGCGTCGCGGTCTCGACCAGTCCGACGTCGATCGAAACGACGCGGCGTTTCACTGCGTCCGCCCGGTAGAGGGGATGCATCGATGTCGCGGCCACCGCGACTAGGATCGGCTGGCCTTCGGGATCGCGATAGTGCACGACCATATCGGCTGTCGCGCTCAGACAATGTGCGGCGGTCAACACAATTCGAGGCGCCAGCACGATGCCGGTGCAAAAACCGGAGCCCTCCGCGCCGCGGGTCAGCACCATCACGACCCGGTCGCCGAACGGCGCCCCGTCATGCGCGGGTCCGACGATCGCACGGGCGGTCGGCGCCGCGAAAAGAGCGAAGACTGCGAATAAGGCCGCTGACGCGAAGTTTTGTCCGGAGCTCATGATTCAAGGGCTAGCGCGGGCCTGCCGACTCGCGCAAGGCGTGCGCCATCTTATATGCTGCTATATCGAGGCGGGCGCGTTCATTCGGCATTCAGCCGCGGCGGGAAAGACTTGCCCCATGGCCCGTGTTTCGACGATATTCACTCTGTTGGCCGTCGGAGCCTTGTGCCTGGGAGCCTCCCCCGCGCAAGCCGCGGAGGCGACGGAGGCGCGTATCGCCAAGTCGGTCTGCGTGCCGCCCAGCGAAGGGCGCGAGGACATCAAGGAGCATCACCTGCTGGAGCCGTTCGCCGTCTTGAAATCGGCGGCGGCGCAATTCAAGGCGGAGGCGCTATCAGCCAAATTATGCCATTTGGACGAGGAGTTCGTCTATGAAATAGCCCTGCTGCATCGCGACGGTCGATTCGTGCACGTCGTCATGAACGCTTCGACGGGCAAGTTCATCGGAGTTCGGCATGGGCGCGAGCCGATGTCGAAAATGTGATCGATCGGGGATAATTCAGTTCCATGCGCCTTCTCATCGTCGAAGACGATCGCGATCTCAATCGACAGGTGGCGGCTGCGCTGGAAGCGGCGGGCTACGCCGTGGACAAAGCCTTCGACGGAGAGGAGGGCTGGTTTCTCGGCGATACCGAGCCCTATGACGCGATCATTCTCGACATCGGCCTGCCCAAGCGTGACGGCGTGTCGGTGCTCGAGGCCTGGCGCAAGGCTGGTCGGACGATGCCGGTCTTGATCCTGACCGCGCGAGACCGGTGGAGCGAGAAAGTGCAGGGCTTCGACGCCGGCGCCGACGATTATGTCTCCAAGCCGTTTCACATGGAGGAGGTTCTGGCTCGCCTACGCGCGCTGCTGCGCCGGGCCGCCGGCCACGCCACCAGCGAACTCGTCGCGGGGCCGGTTCGCCTGGACGCGCGCACGGGCCGCGTCTCCGTGGGAGGGACGCCCATCAAGCTGACGAGCCACGAATATCGGCTGCTTTCGTATCTCATGCATCACGCTGGGCGGATCGTTTCCCGCGGCGAGATCGTCGATCATCTCTATGAGCAGGACTTCGACCGCGATTCCAATACGATCGAGGTCTTCGTCGGAAGACTGCGAAAGAAGCTCGGCGTCGACATCATCCAGACCGCGCGCGGCCTCGGCTATATCGTCGAGACCGCTCCGGCGCCGGCCGACGCCGCGCGCAAGGGCGTGCGCTGACCGTCGCGCGCGGCCGGCGGGGATCGGATCGCTGATGCTGAAGGCGCTGAACGCGCGGTCGATCGCCTCCCGGCTCTTTCTGTCGGCGGCGTTCTGGAGTTCGTCGATCCTCATCATCGCGGGCCTGGGCCTTTCCGCGCTCAACGCACGCGCGACGGAATCCAATTTCGACGATCAGCTCGGGGTTTATCTCAAAGCGCTGGTCGCCAACGTCGCGGTCGCCGGCGAGGAGGGGCATGCGGCCGCCCCGCCGGTGATCGCGCCGCAATTCGAACTGGCGTTTTCCGGCTGGTATTGGCAGATCACCCGCATTGACGGCGAACGCCCGGATATCCGCACCTCGCGCTCCTTGTTCGCGACCCAATTGCCCCGGCTCGACCAAAGGTCCGCGCGAGGCGACCTGAACGGCTGGCGCGGATACGTCACGGGCCCCGGCGAACGTCCGTTGCGCATGATCGAGCGCCAGATCGACGCGGGCGATGAGGGCCGCTACCTCGTGCAGGTCGCTGCAAACGCCGACGTGATGCAGACCGAGATCGTGAATTTCGAATATGCCCTCGGCGCCACTTTCCTCGTGCTGGCCCTGGCGCTGTTGGGATCGACGGCGCTCGCGGTCCGGTTCGGGCTGCGGCCGTTGCGGGTGCTGCAGGAAGGCGTCACGGCGATACGTCGCGGCGAGGCCGAGCGCATCAGCGGGGAATTTCCGCAAGATGTCGCTCCGCTCGCCGCCGAGGTCAATCTGCTGCTGGACGCCAATCGCGAGGTTGTCGAGCGCGCCCGGACCCAGGTCGGCAACCTCGCGCATGCGCTGAAGACCCCACTCAGCGTGATCGTCAACGAAGCCGAATCGGGCAGTCCCCGGCTCGCCGAGAAGGTGCAAGAGCAGGCCGAGGTCATGACCCGGCAAGTCAGTTTTTATCTCGACCGCGCGCGGGCCGCCGCGCGCGCAAATTCGCCGAGCGCCGCCACCGATGTTCGCCCGGTGATCGACGGGCTCGTGCGAACCTTCGAGAAGGTCTATTGCGACCGCGGTCTCGAGTTCGTGGCTTCGGCGCCGGAGGGCCTCAGGTTTCGCGGCGAATCGCAGGATCTCGCCGACCTCATCGGCAACCTTCTCGACAACGCGGGCAAATGGGCGCGCGCGCGCGTCGAGATCGGCGCCGAACGCGATCCGCAAGCCGACGCCGCCGGCCGTCCGTTCCTCATCGCCCGTATCGACGACGACGGTCCCGGGCTCGATCCCGAGGCCCGCGAAGCCGCGCTCCAGCGCGGCCGGCGGCTCGACGAATCGCGCCCCGGCTCGGGCCTCGGCCTGTCGATCGTCGTCGATCTCGCGGCAATGTACAGCGGCTCGCTGCGGCTCGAGGACAGCCCGCTCGGCGGCGTGCGCGCGACGCTTCGGCTGCCGAGCCTCTGACGCGGCGGGGCCGGACGCGGGGAATGAACGCTTCCATTCGACGGCCAGGCTTCTACGGCTCGAACGCGTGGCAAATTCCCTGCTGGCAGGGAAAAATGCAGGGAATTTCGCCGATTCATCCGTTTTTCGCGAAAATCTGTCTCAAAAACCTCCGTAAATCCAACCCGTTGCGAGTGAATTCCCTACGCGAGGAGCAGGGAATTATTTTGCGCGAGCAGGGAATTGTTTTTCGGCTTTCTACCGGAGCAGGGAAATCGGCGCGAAGTCGATTCTCGAGCCCCGATGAAGCCCTTGTTCCGTTTGGCCGGGCATAGCCCGTCGAAGGACGGGCGTTCTTCGGAACGCCCGATGCCCGGCCATGCACGCGGTTCGGCCCGAGCGCAGCCCAATGTTGCGCTCGGCCGAAGCGGCCAAGAAAATCAAGCGCCTCATTTGGACGTCGACCGTGCAGGTCGGCTCGGTGGAATTAATCGCCCCGGTGGATGGCGTCCGCATTGGCAAGAGTTGGCGCGCGATCATCAAGCTCAATTCATCCTTTCGACGAGCGCCTGCAGACGCGATCTCATTTCCTCGGCAGGCGCGCCGTGACTCCCTCCATGTCCGGCCAGGACCCATTCAAAATTGTAGTTGAGCAACCCTGCCAGCGAGCGGCGCTGCTCGTCCCACGAATACCAGCAGAAATCGCGGAAGGCCTCGAGATTGCTGTCGGCGAAGCTCCAGGACAGGCTGTCGCCGGTGAACAGGCATCGGTCCTGCCAAAGATAGACCACGCTCCCCCTTGTGTGCCCCGGCACGGGGATCGCCAGCAGATCGTGATAGACTTGTATGGGATCACGACCCTCGAAAATCTGGGTGGCGTACCGCGCCGCATCGCGATCCGCTTGATGGATCGACACCCGCGCACCAAAGTGCTCCGCGTAACGATCGGCGTCCGCCACGTCGTCTTCATGCGTGAGAAGGACATCGGAGAGCCCACCCGCTTCCTCTAGCGCGCTCACGACCTGTTTTGTCCATCGCGGCGAATCGACCATCGCGTTGCCATCAGAGCGAAGGATCAAGAAGGAGTGGCTGCCATAGGAGGACTTCGCGTTGTAGCCAAGCCGATAGACCCCCTGCGTCATTTCCTCCGGGAAGACTCCAGCCGGCGGTGTGACAGGGTTCTTCGTCCGCACCGATGCCGTGGGACACAGGAGGCGCGCTCGCCAAGCCATCATGAGCTCGTCTGGCGTCTCGGGTTGTCGGGCGAAGACCGATTGACCCCCGCCCGAGACAATCAGGCCCGGCGCGACCGTGCGCGCCGCCGAGCAATTCATGCAATTCCTGTCGATGTGCCAATCAGCAGGAGTGTTTTCGACATGTCGGTTGGCCATCGGCTTCTCTCCAGTCACCACTAGAGTGAGATAGTGACGATCCGGGGATCCCGCTTCGGCATCCGTGCTTCTTTGGAGGGGACCCATCACGCCGTGTCAGACAGTGCACTATATTTAAGCGACATTGGCTTGTTGATGCCTCCGTCCTGCGGTAAAGTGCACTGTCACCGTAACCCCGTAACTCCACGATATCGCTTGACGAGCCGTAGATGTACGGACGTCTTGCCACGCGGCATTACGACGCGCGCTTAGTTCCAAAATTCCCCGCCGAGAAATTCCGCTTCCGGCGCATCGGCACGCGTCGCATCCTCTCCGCGTGCGCGCTTGGCTTTGATCTCGCTTAAGGAATATCTCACGGGAGGTTTCTCGTTCTTATATTGCTCGAGAGACGCGTTTCATGCTCGCGAACGCGAACATCCGGGATACCATGGACACTTCAAGGCTTCCAGGCTTTGCGCCGCATACGCCGCATACGACGACTTCCCGGATCGAGCGCCAACTCCTCGTGTTCCCACGACTGGATTGCCGCCTTAGCGGTAATGATACGGGAGCGCCCGCCCCGCCCATTGGACCTGGCCGCCTTCCTGCGCTAACAGCAATTCCGCTTCTCCCGCTCGCCGATACGCCCTCCGCGCCGCGAACGGGGGCCTGAGGCGGAAGAGATGGGTTGATGTTGTGGTTCGCTCTGGCCGTCATGACCGGCCTCGCGATTCTGGTCGCGCTCTGGCCGCTCGCGTTCCGGCGCGCCCGACCGCCGGAGGCGCCCCGCGAGGTTGGTTTCTACCAGGCCCAGCTCGCGGAGATCGACCGCGACGTCGATCGCGGCCAATTGGCGCAGTCCGAGGCGGCGGCGGCGCGCGCGGAAGCCGGGCGGCGGCTGATCGCGGCCAGCGCGTCCGAGGCCACCGACGCGCCGGCTGGCGACAATCTCAAACGGCGCCGCGTCGCCGCCCTCCTGATCCTGATCGTGATCCCGCTGACCGCACTCGGAGCCTATGGGCTTCTGGGCCGTCCCGATCTGCCCGACGCGCCGCTCGCGCAACGCAAGACGGACGGCGCTTCGCCCGAAGCACTGGCAGCGGCGATCGCCAAGATCGAGGCGCATCTGGCGGCGACGCCCGACGACGCGAGAGGTTGGCAGCTGCTCGCGCCCATCTATATGGGAATGGGCCGCTACGCCGACGCGGTCAACGCCTTTCGCCAATTGTTGCGGCTCGATGGGGAGAACGGCGGGCGGCGCGCCGCCTATGGCGAGGCGCTGGTCGCCGCCGCAGGCGGCGTCGTGACATCAGACGCGCGCGCCGAGTTCGACAGGGCGCTCACCGATACGCCTGCCCTTCCGAAGGCCCGCTTCTATCTCGCCCTCGCCGTCGAGCAGGACGGCGATACAAAAAAGGCGATCGCGCAGTATCAGTCGCTGCTCGACGATGCCAAGGGCGACGCGCCCTGGGCGAACGTGGTCAAGTCCAGGCTCGCCAAGCTGAAGGGCGAACCACCGGCGCCCCAGACCGCGAGCCCCGGCCTCGAAGGCATGAGCGGGGATCAGCAAGAGATGGTTCGCGGCATGGTCGAGCGGTTGGCGACGCGGCTCGCCACGAGCGGCGGCGGCCCCGAGGAGTGGGCGCGCCTTATTCGCGCCTATTCCGTGCTTCACGAAAAGGATAAAGCCAAGGAGACGCTCGCCGCTGCGCGAACGGCGCTGGCGAACGACGCCAAGGCGGGCGCCGGCCTCGCCGCGCTCGCACGCGATCTCGGGCTCGAGTAAGGAAGATCGGGACATGACGCGGAGAGGCCGACGCCTCGGGATGATCGCCGCAGCACTCGGCGTCGTCGGGGCGGCCGTGGGGCTCGCGCTGTACGCGCTCAGCGACAACATCGTCTTCTTCTACAGCCCCAGCGAGCTGGCGGCCAAGAACGTCGCGATGGGCGCCCACCTGCGAATCGGCGGGCTCGTGGCGCCCGGCTCGGTCCTCAGGTTGGGAGAAGACGAGCTCGAGTTCTCGATCACCGACGGATCGAAGCAGGTCAGGGTTTCCTACGAGGGGACGCCGCCCGACCTGTTTCGCGAAGGCCAGGGCGTCGTGGCCGAGGGAATTCTCGAGGCGCCGGCGGTGTTTCGCGCGGAAACGATTCTGGCCAAGCACGATGAGCGCTACATGCCGCGCGAGGTCGTCGATTCCTTGAAGAAACAGGGCCGCTGGCGAGAGGGGCCGACCGTTCGAGCCGGAACCGTCGCGGGGCAATCGGGCGAACAAAAATGACGCATCGAGACGATTACACCCTGACATGCCTGCCGCTCTCCCCTCCCCGTTCTCACGGGGAGGGGCTGGGGGTGGGGCTCTCCGGGGTGGTGGAAGCGAGCCCGAGAGGTTTGCGGAAGCGGAGCGCGCCCCACTCCCTACCCCCTCCCCGTTCTTACGGGGACGGGAATTCCCGCGCGACAGGCCGGAGCGCCGAGCCATGATCGTCGAGGCCGGACATTTCGCGCTGATCCTCGCGCTCGCGCTCGCGCTGGCGCAGACCGTGATTCCTTTTTGGGGCGCGCGCAGCGGCGATCGCGCACTGATGGGGGTCGGCGTCAGCGCGGCGATCGGGCAATTCGCCTTCGTCGCGATGGCCTTCGCAGCCCTGGCCGCCGCGCATCTCGACTCCGACTTCTCGGTGCTGAACGTCGCCGAGAACTCGCACAGCCAGATGCCGACGATTTACAAATTCTCCGGCATCTGGGGCAACCACGAAGGATCGATGCTGCTGTGGTCGCTGATCCTGGCGACGTTCGGCGCGCTGGTGGCCGTGACCGGACGAGCGCTGCCGGAGCGGTTGCGCGCCGACGCGCTCAGCGTGCAAGGCCTGATCGGCGCAGCGTTTCTGGCTTTCATCCTGGCGACGTCCAATCCGTTCGCGCGGCTGGTCCCGGCGCCGTTCGAGGGCAGCGATCTCAATCCGATCCTGCAAGACCCCGGCCTCGCGATCCATCCGCCGATGCTCTACATGGGCTATGTCGGTTTTTCCATCGTGTTCTCGTTCGCCGCCGCGGCGCTGATCGAGGGCCGGATCGACGCCGCCTGGGCGCGTTTCGTGCGCCCGTTCGCACTAACCGCCTGGTGCTTCCTCACCGTGGGCATCGCGATGGGCTCGTACTGGGCCTATTACACCCTGGGCTGGGGCGGGTTCTGGTTCTGGGACCCGGTCGAGAACGCATCCTTGATGCCGTGGCTCGCCGGCACCGCCTTCCTGCACTCGGTCGCGGTGATGGAAAAGCGCGACGCGTTGAAGATCTGGACGATCTTCCTCGCCATCCTCGCATTTTCCTTTTCGCTGCTCGGCACGTTTCTGGTGCGCTCCGGCGTGCTCACGTCGGTTCACGCCTTCGCCAGCGATCCGCTGCGCGGCGAAGTGATCCTGGCGATCCTCGCCTTCTTCATCGCGGGTTCGCTCGGTCTGTTCGCGTGGCGCGCGCCGATGCTGAAACAAGGCGGCCTGTTCGCGCCGATCTCGCGCGAGGGCGCGCTGGTGCTCAACAACCTCTTGCTGACCACGGCCTGCGCGACCGTTTTGTTTGGCACGCTCTATCCGCTCGCCCTTGAGCAATTCACCGGCGAAAAAATTTCGGTCGGCGCGCCGTTCTTCAACATGACCGCCGGTCTGTTGCTGCTCGCGCTCACTTTCCTGACGCCGTTCGGCTTCTCGCTCGCCTGGAAACGCGGCGATCTCTTGGGCGTCGCCCAACGCCTCGCGGTCGCGTTCGCCGGCGGTCTCGTCGTATTCGTGGGTCTGCTCGCGATCTATCACGGCGGCCCGGTGCTCGCGCCGGTCGCGGCGGGGCTGGCCATCTACGTCATGCTGGGCACGCTCACCGAGGTTTTCGCGCGGGTCCGGCGCGGCGGCGCGAGTCTGTCCGTCGCGCTTTCCCGCGCGCGCGGGATGCCGCTGTCCTTCTTTGGCGGCGCGACCGCGCATTTCGGCGTGGGCATGCTTCTGCTCGGCCTCGCCGCGACCGGGTTCGGCACGGAGACGATCGCCTCGATGCGCGTCGGCGCGCCGCTGACGGTTGGCCCGTATGAAGTGACCTTGGACAATGTCGGCCAGCGCGGCGGCCCGAATTACCGCGAAACCGTCGCGGTCATGACGGTCCGCTCCGGCGGCGGGATCGTCGCGAGGATCGAGCCCGCGCGCCGCCAGTTCACGGCGCGGCAAATAGCGACGACGCAGGCTGGCATCGCGACCCTCGGGTTCGGCCAGCTCTATGTCTCGGTCGCCGACCCCGCCGCGGACGGCTCGATCCCTACCCGGCTCTATTGGAAGCCGCTGGTGACGCTGATCTGGCTCGGGGCCTGCTGCATGGCGCTCGGCGGCGCAATCTCGATCGCGGACCGCCGGCTGCGCTTCGGAGCGCCCGCCCGGGCGAGGGCAGGAGCGACGGCGATGGCTGCGGGTTGACGATGAGGCGGCTCCGTCATCGCGAGCAAAGCGAAGGGGAAGCGATCCCCCCGTGTCATACCCGCGAAAGCGGGTATCCAGTCGCGGGGCCACCATGAGTGGCGCAAGCTGGAGAAGCCGGCGGAAGTGGCTGCCGATCGCCGAATCCTGGCAGCGTCATGACGTCCTGGGTGCTCGCGTTCGCGAGCATGACACGACGTTTCATCCCTCACGATCGGCCGAAGGCCGCTGCGCATCTCGCGGAGGCCGAACTGTCGGCCGTCGCCTCGGGTTCGCTTTTCTGCTGGCCGTGCTTCTCGCCGCGCCGGCCACAATGGCGGTGCAGCCGGACGAGGTCATGCCGGATCCCGCGCTGGAGGCGCGCGCGCGGGCGCTTTCGTCGGAATTGCGCTGCCTCGTCTGCCAGAACCAGTCGATCGATGATTCCGACGCTTCGCTGGCGAAGGACATTCGCCTCCTGATCCGCGAGCGGATCGCCAAGGGCGAGAGCAACGCCGAGGTGCGCGACTTTCTCGTCTCGCGCTACGGCGATTTCATCCTGCTGAAGCCGCCGTTCAAGCGCGAAACCCTGCTGCTCTGGCTAAGCGCGCCGCTGACGCTGACGCTCGGCGGCGTCGCGATCGCCCTCGCCGCCCGCCGCGCGCGGACGCCGACCCCGGCGCTGAGCGCGGAGGAGGAGCGGCGGCTGGCGGAAATCGCGGGCGGGGGTACGCGATAGTGGGGCAGATCCGCGGCTCGGGCAACGGCGCTAGCTGAGCCCGTCGCCGATCCCTCCGCCCAAAAACAGCATGTTATTGTTGTAGAATGGTAGTTTGCGAAAATACTTTCTGAAAAGACGAATTAATGATACAGTCCTGAAATTGGTTGCTGTGGCGGGTCGCCAGGGCCAACCACGATCGACGACGAAAGGCCTGATACCCAGGAGACAGTTGATGTGCTGTCGCGCAGCCCTGCCTACCGAGGCGAAAATTCTTCGTCTCGCAAAGCTTTGAAATATCGAGAAACCGGAAAATCCCCAGCGCTCGGCGCCTCTCTCGCGAGCAGGACGGCCGCCCTGCTGGAAGTCGCCCGGGTTGCTCTGTCGCCGCGCTCCGCGCAATGACGGTAGGCCGCCCCGAGCGAGCAAGGTACGCAAGTTCATGTGGCGTCCCCCGCAACGCATTCGCTATTCGTCGAGCCTCGGCCGCGTTCCCGGCTTGAGCGAAGCTTCGGCTTCGCGGCTGTTTTCGCGATAGAGATCCGCGGTTGCGTCTTGCCGCAACGGACCTGGGTTCCCGCTATGGTGCCCTGGCGTGCGACCGAGGACGGCTTCGTCAACGACGCGGTCGTCTCCTGGTACGAGCGTTTCGCGCGCGGCCGGCCCGGCGCTATAGTCGTCGAGGCGACCGGCATTCGCGACGTGCCGAGCGGACCGCTGCTGCGGATCGGCCACGACCGTTACGTCGAGGGTTTGCGCCGACTCACGAGCGCGGTGCGCGCGGCGAGCGGCGGCCGCACCCGGCTCTTCATTCAGCTGATCGACTTTCTCGCCATCCGCCGGAGACCGCAGCCGAGCAAATACTTCGCCCGCTTCTTGCGCATTACCGAGCGCCATCGGCGGGCGCTCGACGCGGGCGGACTGGCCGGAGCACGAAGTGCGCGCCCGCCTGGCTGCGCTCGACGAAGCGGCCCTGGCCGATGTCTTGACCGCCCGAGAAATGGAATCGCTGCGGTTCGGCTATCGCGAGCGCGTGACAGATATGGATCTCCCGCATATCTGCGATCTGCCGCGGGTATTGCCGGATCTCTTTGCGGAGGCGGCGGCGCGGGCGGAAGCGGCCGGCTTCGACGGCGTCGAGTTGCACTATGCGCACGCCTACACGATGGCGTCGTTTCTCTCTCGGTCGAATACCCGCGACGATGGTTGGGGCGGCCCGCGCGCTGCTCGCGCGCGCCTGCCGCTCGGCGTGTTCGCCCGCGTGCGCGCCAGGGTCGGCGAGAAGTTCGTCGTAGGCTGCCGGTTTCTCGCGGAGGAATGCATCGAAGGCGGCGGGACGGTCGAGGACGCCTGCTTCTTCGCCGAAAGCTTCGCGAGCGCCGGGATGGATTTCCTCTCCACCTCGCGCGGCGGCAAGTTCGACGACGCCAAACAGCCGGCCGTCGATACGGCCGCCTACCCCTACACCGGTCCCAGCGGATATGAATGCATGCCGCAATATATCTCGGACCCACGCGGTCCGTTCGGGCGCAACGCCGACGCCACCAAGTCGATTCGCGACGCCGTCCGCGCCGCCGGGCTCGAGACGCCTGTCGTCTGCACCGGCGGCGTGCACAATTTCGAAATGGCCGAGGACATGCTGGCGCGCGGCGTATGCGACATCGTCGGCGCCGCGCGCCAGTCGCTCGCCGATCCCGATTGGTTCCTGAAAATCTCGCGCGGCCTCGGCGCCGCTGTGCGGACCTGCGAATTCACCAACTATTGCGAAGGGCTGGATCAGAAGCACAAGCAGGTCACCTGCCAGCTCTGGGACAAGGAGGCGCTGTCTGAGCCGGGCGTCGCGTTGACGACGGACGGAAAGCGAAGGTTGAATGCGCCGGCTTGGCCGGAGGCGGCTCGAGGAGGAAATGCGCTTCGCTCGCGATGACGGCTCTATCGTCATACTGCTCGAAGGTTATTCGCGTCAGCGACCGCGACCCGAACGATTCGGGCGTCGCGATCGAGCTTACTCGGGAGACTCTCGAGTCGAAATTCAGACGCATCAGACAAGGGTTCGCTCGATACCTCAGTTCGGCCGCGGGGAAAGATTCCGATGGCTCCGCGCGTCAGCCAGGGCCTGGCGAGATTGACAAGGTGAGGCAAAGGGGCGAGCGCGCGAGCGGTGACTGCTTCCACGGGCCGCAGTATGGTAGGGTCGAGTGCTTCGATCCGCGTCGCGTGGAGGTGGGCCGGCGCCGCGGTCGCGCGGGCGACCGCCCGGAGGAAGGCGCACTTTCTTTGATCGCTTTCGATGCAATGAACTTCGACGCCTTGAATTTCCGCTAGCTGGATCGCTATGACCATCCCGGGAAACCCTGCGCCAGAGCCGAGGTCGACCCAGCGGCGAGCGAGCGGGGCATAGGCCAACAACTGAGCGCTGTCAGCGATGTGTCGAGTCCAGACTTGAGAAAAGGCGCTCTCGGATATCAAGTTGGTGGCCTTTCGCCAACGCGCGAGTAGATCCACGTATGTGTCCAAGCGGGCTTCGATGCAGCTGTCAGCGCCGATAAAGGCGAGGGCCGCGGCGCGATCGTCAGTCACTCAGTCGCCCCCCTCCAGGGATCTGCGTCCACGAGGTCCCGCCCCGGAACGGTCTATTCGAGCCCGTCATCCGGCGGCGGTTTCACGCCCGAAGCGAGAACAGGGTAGGCCCAGGGCGGCGGCGCGGACTCGGCCGCAGCAGGCAGCGTCAGCAAACAATACGCCGCCGCGGCTAAGATCCACCTACGCGTCACTCGAGCCCCTCCGACTTCACGAGTTTCCAGCAGCCAGCGAGGCTAGATATTTGTCGGCTTCCTCGGGAACCGCGAACCAGGGGAAAAAGTCGACCGGATTGTCGAACCCGTTGGCGATGCGCTTGGCAAGCGCCGGATACGCCTGCGCCGATCCCATGATGTTGAGCACATGGGGCGGCGGCGGTTGCAGCAGCGCGTTGGTCCAGCCCGTCACGAATTTGGCATAGCTCCAATATTTGTCGAACGCAGCCTGCATGAATGCAGCGTCGAATGGCCTCTCGCCGTGAGCGAGGATGGCGTCCAAATAGGTCTTGGCCGCTTTCGAGGCGTTGTTCGATCCCTGGCCGGTGATGGGATCGTTCAGGCAGACGGTGTCCGCGAGCCCCATCACGAGCGCGCCCGACGGGAGTCGCCCGATGGGGCGTCTCACTGTCGGCGCGAGGGTGCCGGTCAGAATGCCGTTGGCATCGGTCAGTTCGATCGACCGGCAGCGCTCGGCTTCCCAGGGCAGGAAAGAATCGAGGATCCATTTCGATTTGACCAGATGCTCCGCCGGTGTCTTGACGTCGCGCCAACAATCCATTGGACCGCCGGGAATGCCTTCGAACACCATGATCTCGCATGGCCCGGACGTGGTCAACGCCGGAAACACGAAATATTCCCCGACCGTCGGAATGAGGTTGAAACAGACGCCTGAAGGTTCGGGTCGCGGCGTCATGCCGTGAACATAAGTCAGCGCGAGTGCGCGCTGCGGCTTGTCGAACGGCGATTTCTCGGCGTCGCGTTCGAATAGAGCGGCGATCTCTCCCTTGCCGGCGGCGACGATCACGAGATCGGATTTCTCCGCGTAATGTTCGAGGTCGCCTCCGCCCGCCGCGTGAATCGTCAGGCGGCCGCCATAGCGTGTGAACTCGTCCATCCAGGCGGGAATCTTGACGCGCTGATCGACGCTCTGCGCCGGCCGGTCAAACTTGCCGTTCCAGTCGATTGCCTTGGCGCCCGACCCGTCGGGCGCGGGGACGGTGAAATTGATCGAATCGACGGTCGGACAGGTCTTGTCCCAGAAGTTCAGCTCGAGATCGCGTTCGTTTTGAAGGGCTTCGCCGAACATGCATTGGCTCGACAGAACCTTGCCTTGCGCAATCTCCTCCTCGTCGCGATCCTGCACGATTTCGACGTCGTAGCCGTCCTCGCGCATCAGACCGATACCGAGCTGCAATCCCGCCTGCCCGCCGCCTACGATGACGATCCTGCGTTGACTTCCCATCACATCCTCCCTGTCCTAGGCCATCAGAAGCGGGATCGCGGCCTCGGCTCGCTCCGGGCCCATCGCGGTGTAACCGCCATCGACGCGCAGGTCCGTTCCGGTGACGAAGCTCGCATTGTCCGAAAGCAGGAAAGCGACGGCTTCCGCGACCTCCTCGGGGTTTCCGGTGCGGCCGAGCAGGTGAAAGGGCCGCGCGACGCCATCGGTCTTGGCGCGATCGCCCTGGGTCAGCTGGTTCACGATGTTCGACCAGGTCCAACCCGGCGATACCGCGTTGACGCGGATGCCGTCGGGCGCGAGGTCCATCGCCTGATTGCGCGTCAATTGCAGGATGGCCGCTTTGCAGACGGGATAGACCCAACGCCCGGTCTGAGCGACCCGCGACGAAATCGAACCGAAATTGACGATGGCGCCCTTGGCTTTGGCGAGGTGTGGCCGCGCGGTCTGCATCAATATGACGGAGCCGACGAGATTTACATTGAAGGCGGCAAGCCAGTCGGCGCGGGTCGTCTCGGCGCCGTTGTCGAGATAGGTGCAAGCGACATTGACGAGGAAGTCCAACCGTCCGAAGCCTTCGACGGTCTTTTCGACGAGCGATTGAATATCCTGGTCGCTCGCGATGTCCGCGCGGATGAAGCGCGCCTTCGGACCGATGCGAGCGGCGGCGGCGACGCCGTCAGCCTCGTTGATGTCGGCGATCACGACATTGGCGCCATAACCGACGAGCGTCTCTGCCACCGATTGCCCGATCATGGTAGCTCCGCCGACGACAATCGCGGTCTTGTCCGATAGTCCTCGCATCGCCTTCCCCCTCGTTTGCCGGCCTTGCTGACGGCTTGTCGTCGCGGCGATCGGGAAGCTACGGACACTTGGCCGCGGAGTAAAGTTACCGGAGCAAAATTCCCGCGGTCGGCGAAAATGTAGCCGCGCTCGTTGAGCGCGGCCGTCGTAGAGCGCCTCACGTTACCGAATTGTCGACCAGGCGGAACCCACGCGGTCAGCGACCGCGTCCACAGAAGCGCGCGACTTTTGCCCCGGTAACCCGGGTAACGCAGCAACCTTTGGTTACTTCGCGGGCTCCTTCGGGCTCCAGAGAATGGTGTCCGAAGTCTTCTCGTAGGCCATCCCGTCGGGATAGGAGATCGCTTCCATCTGGAGCCCCCAAGGCGCCTTGAAATATACGATCGTCTGACCCGCGGCGGGTCCCTGGCTGACAGGTACGGGGCCGAACAAGGTCCAAACGCCCTTCGAACGCAGGTATTTGTCGGCGGCCCTAATGTCGTCGACATAGAACGCGATGTGATAGCCGCCGACGTCGCTGTTCTTCGGCTGGACAACCTGCTGGTCCGGCGAGGTATAGCTGAACAATTCGATGTTCGAGCCATAACCGCAGCGGACCAAGGTGATCTGAGTGATGACCGCGCGCGGATTGACGTCGAGCGCGTCCTTCATGAAGTTGCCCTTGTTATCTGAAAAGGGTCCAAACGACATTGCCTTCTTACAGCCGAGTACGTCCACGAAGAACGTTACTGCCTGATCCATGTCTGGAACCGTGATGCCCGTGTGATCGTGCCCCCGCATTCCGGGAAGACCGTCGGCGAACGCGGGAGCGCCCAGCGCTGCGATACCCAGTCCAATGAGACTGTTCAAAAGCTTTGACATTCCATACTCCTCCTCTTCGCGGCGACGAACTATTTCGCGCCGTTTTCCTCGACGGCGTCGGCGACGCCGCTCCCGCGCGCGAGCCAACCCGGATCGATTCGCGGCAGAGGAATCGCGTCGAGCAGCGCGCGCGTGTATTCGGATTTGGGCGAGGCGAAGATCTCTTCGCAGCCGCCCTCCTCGACGATCCGCCCATTGCGCAAGACATAGACGCGGTCGCAGATCGCGCGGATCACGGAGAGGTCGTGGCTGATGAACGCCATCGAGAGCCCGAGATCGCGGGTGAGGCCCTTCAGCAGGTTGAGCACCTGGGCTTGCGTCGAGACGTCGAGGCCGGAGACGATTTCGTCCGCAAGCACGAAGTCGGGCGCGAGCAGGGCGGCGCGAGCGATGCCGACGCGCTGTCGTTGCCCGCCCGACAATTCGTGGGGATAGCGATCCAGACACGCAGCGGGAAGGCTGAAGCGGTCGAAGATGGCGCGTGCGCGGATTTCGGCGTCGACCGCATCGCGGGCGACGGCGTGAAAGAGCATCGGCTCCGAGACGATCCGGCGGATCGAATGGCGCGGATTCAGCGAGGCCATCGGGTCCTGAAAGATCAGTTGCATGCGCCGGCGCAGCGGCCGCATCGCCGCTTCCGGCATGCGTGTGATTTCGGCGCCGTCGAACCGGATCTGTCCCGTGGCGACGTCGACGAGCCGCAACAGCGCGCGCCCGAGCGTCGTCTTTCCCGAGCCGCTTTCGCCGACGATGCCGACGGTTTCCCCGCGGCCGATCCGCAAACTGACGCCATGCAACACTTTCACGCCGGGTTTCGCGGCGCCGAACAGACCCTTTCGGGCGCCGTAGACGACCTCGATATCGTCGGCGATGAGGATTTCGCCCGTCATGGCGAAGCCTGGTTGCTCGCCGCGAGCTCCGCCCGCAAGCCGGCGACGACTTCATCGGGGATCGGCCGCAGGCCCGCGTCCGGCCGGTCATAGCGCGGACTGGCCTCGATGAGCGCGCGGGTATAGGGGCGCCGGGGTGCGGTCAAAAGGTCCGCGGTCCGGCCGGCCTCGACCACTCTGCCCGCAAACAGCAGCGTAACGCTATCGCAAATCTGCGCGACGACGCCGAGGTCGTGCGTCACGAACAGGACCGCCGTCCCGTGCGCACTCTGCATCGCACGGATCAATCTGAGGATTTGCTTCTGCACGGTCACGTCGAGGGCTGTGGTCGGCTCGTCGGCGACGATCAGCCTCGGCTCCAGCGCGAAGGCGCTCGCGATCAGCACGCGCTGGCGCATGCCGCCGGAGAGCTCGTGAGGAAAACTGCGCAGCACCCGCTCCGGCGCCTGGATTTGCACTTCGTCGAGCAGCGCGAGCCCGCGCGCCCTTGCCGCGCGGGTGTCGAGGCCGCGTTGCAAGCGGAGGCCGTCGGTCAATTGCGCCTCGATGCGGCGACTGGGATTGAGCGCGGTCAAGGGGTCCTGCGGTATCAGCGCGATTTTTTCCCCGATCAGGCGCCGCCGGGCGTGCGTCGGCATGGTCATCAGGTCCACGCCCTCGAACCGCACCGCGCCGCCGGTGATGCGCACCGTCCGCGGCAAAATCCCTAAGATCGCCTTGGCGATCGTGGATTTTCCGGCGCCGCTCTCCCCGACCAGGCCGCGCGTTTCGCCGCGTCGGACTTCGAGCGAGACGTCGTGCAGGATGACGGCGCGATCGCGGTCCGAGACCGCACTCAGATGCGATGCGGCGAGGACCGGTTCGCTCATCGGCGCATCACCGGGTCGAGCGCGCGGCGCAGCCCTTCGCCGAGCAGGTTGAAGGCGAGCACCGTCAAAAAAAGCGCGACGAGCGGCGCCAGCAGCACCCACCAACCCTGATGCAGGATCTGCCGTCCCTGCGCGATCATGCCGCCCCAGGTCGGAACGTCGGAGGAAACCGAGAGCCCGACGAACGAGAGAATGGCCTCGACGATCACCGCGATGCCCATTTCCAGGCTCGTCAGCGCGATCAGAACGGGAATCACGTTCGGGAAAATCTCGCGGATCAGGATCCGCATCTGCGGAAACCCGATGACGCGCGCGGCCGTGACATAGTCGCTCTGCGCCTGACCCATCGTCTCTGCGCGCACGACGCGGCAGAACCGCGTCCAGTCGATGATGGCGATGGCTGCGATCACCGAGCCGACGCCGGGGCCGATGACCGCCACTAGCAGAATCGACAGCAGGACCGGCGGAAAGGCCATCCAGATTTCCACCAGACGCGAGATCGTCGCGTCGATCCAGCCGCGATACCATCCGGCGAGCAGGCCGAGCGCAGCGCCCAGCGTCGTGGCGAGGAAGGACGCCGCGAAAGCGACCGTCAGTGCGACTCGCGAACCGTAGATCACGCGCGAGAGCGCATCGCGGCCCAGATCGTCCGTGCCGAACCAATAGCCCGGCTCGGCGCCGGCGAAGCCGAACGGAGGCGTCGCGCCGAGAATGAGGTCCTGTTCGAGCGGATCCTTGGGCGCGATCCAGGGGGCTCCGAGCGCGAGAACCAGCAGGACGAGAATGAAGCCGCCGCCCGCGACGACCCTGATGTCGCTGGCGCACGCTCGCAGCCAGTTCGCGCTTGCCCGCGGTGCGGCAGCCGTCGTCACGGACGGCTCCTTGTCATACCCGCGAAAGCGGGTATCCAGTCGTGGGGACACGACGATCCGGAGCAAGGCGGGACATCGGACGGGAGCAGTCGCCGGGCGCCAGAAGCCTGATGGTTTCGTGGTATGCTGGATGCTCGCGTTCGCGAGCATGACACTCTATGCAATGACTGCGGCGAATGCGGCGGCTCACCCATGCCGCAGTCTCGGATTGGACAGCGCCACGAGGAGATCGACGGTCAGATTGACGGCGATGAACAGAGCGCCGAACACCAGCGCCAGGCCTTGAATCAGCGGCAGATCGCGATTGATGACCGCATCGACCGCCATGTTGCCGATGCCGGGGTAGGCGAAAATTCGCTCGATGATCACCGTGCCGCCAATCAGAAAGGTGAACTGAACGCCCGTCAGGGCGAGCGTCGGCGCCAGCGCGTTGCGAAGCGCCTCTTGCAATACGAGGCGCAGGTTGGACATGCCCTTGAGGCGCGCGAGCAGGACGTAGTCCTGCACCATTGCTTCACGCAACGATTCTTTGAGAACGCGTGTGATGACGGCGGCCAGCGGCAGGCTGAGCGCCAGCGTCGGCAGGATCATGTGGCGAAGCAGGTCGAGGGCCGCCGCGAACCGCAAAGTCAAGAGGCTCTCCAGGAGATAGAACGGGGTCACGAAGCGTTCGCCGATGCTGGGATCGATACGACCAGACAGCGGCAGCACCGGCAGAAGGACGCCAAACAACAAGACGAGCGCGAAAGCCCAGATGAAATCGGGCACGGCGAGAAACAGGCCGTTGACTGCGTCGATCATCGGGGCCAACGCCGATTCACTCATCAGTGTCGCGAACACCGCGACCGCGCCGCCGAGCATCGCGGCGAAGATCAGGGAGGCGGCGGCGAGCTCGAGCGTGGCCGGCAGGCGCTCGCCAAGAATTTCGAGCACGTTGCGATGCAACGATATGGACGTGCCGAAATCGCCTCGCAGGAGACCCCCGATCCAGACGAGGAACTGCACGAGGAGTGAGGCGTCGAGGCCGTAATGAGCGCGGAGCGCCGCTATGTCGGCCGGGGTCGCGCCCGGCGAGATCATCATCGCAATGGGATCGCCGGGCACGACTCTCAGCAGCACGAACACGATCGCCGCGACGCCGCAGAGGGTGACGGCGGCCATGCAAAGGCGATGGGCGGCGGAATTCATGATTCACGCTCGTCGGCGCGGACACTCTGTCATCCCCGCGAATGCGGGGATCCAGGGCAAACAG
>DASXYQ010000266.1:0-3289 GCA_036502445.1 Roseiarcus sp.
TCCGCTAATCGAGGTCCCAGGTCTCGGCAAAATCGGCGAGACCTGGGGCACCCTAAAAGCGCTGTCCTAATACTCATCGTGATGCCGCCACCAGAGGCCGCTCTCATTGCGCCCCTTGGGAGCGCGGTCGAGCCACTGATACATTCCCCACAGGCCATCCAGTCCGCGCGCATAGGTGGAATAGGTGTGGTAGACGACGCCGTCGTCGAGCACGAACGCGCTCATGCCCGGCTTGTCGCGCGAGTAGGTGGCCGCGTCGGTTCCGCATGCGGCCGCGAACTGGGCTACCGGCCGCCGGACGGGCGTCGCGTCCATCGCGCGGCCGGCGCGCCGATAGTTGTATTCGACGACCCCCTCGCGCTGTTGCGCCTCGGTGAACGAGACGTTGAAGTCGAAGTTGAAGTCGCCGCCGAGCGAGGACGCCCAGGGAAACGTCCACCCCATCCGCCGCTTGTAAGCCTGGAGCTTCGCGAGCGGCGCCCGCGACACGGCCGAAAGCGTGACGTCGTGGTTCGCCAGGTGGACGACGAAGCCGTCGAACCCGTCCGCGATCGCCGAGCAGGACGGACAGCCCGCCTTGTAGTCGGGCCCGAACATGAAGTGGTAGACCAGGAGCTGCGAGCGCCCTCTGAAGAGGTCCGGCAGCGAGACGCTCCCCTCCTCGGTGTCGAATCGATACGCCTTGTCGACGCGGACCCGCGGCAATTGCTGCCGCCGTTGCGCCAGCTCGTCGCTTCGCCGCGTGAACTCCTTCTCCGCCTCGAGCAGCTCGAGCCGCGCTGCGAGCCACTCGTCACGTGTCCCGGTCATGTGCGTCGCCATCATTTCACTCCTCTGTCGATGTTTGGTCGCTCCATACGACGTACTGGTTGGTGGTCGTGACGGATCTGTTCGCTTTGCCGAACGCCGGATCAGGACCGGTGAGCTCCACTTCGCTGGCTGGCGATCAACTGCAGCCAGGGCGCCAAATGGATGGCGCCCATCAGCAAGTACATCGTGGCCATTCCGGTCAACGGCGATGCATTCCGCGCGGTTGCGCACACCATACCCTGCATGCCGTCACCTTGAACCACCGTAAGGAGCGCCATGATTGCGAAGGCCGGCGCGGCCGCGAACGACAGAAGACGCTCCGCGCTTGCTTTGGGCCATTCCGGGCTCTGCCCGTCTTTAAGCTGGGCCGAGTGGATCGCGTTGGAGATCATTTCGCCGCATGCCTCATTGTCCCATGGCTCGCGGCGCGGCTTCAGCAGTTCCTCGTCAGAGACGATCTGATACCGCATAGCGAACCTCCTCGTTGACGTTGTTGGGCTACGCGCCGCCGGTACGGCCGTGCCAGGGGTCCGGGCCCGGGTCGCGCCTGGCTGCGACTTCGGCAAGCCGGCCGAGGTAATGAGCCCAGCCTTCTGCGTGACCGGCGCATTGCTCCGCGCTTGGCAGGCCGCTGTGGGTCAGGCGCAGCAGCGTTCCGTCCGGCTGCTCGATGAGGTCGATCTCGACCAGGCTCGACCCTGGCGGCACGACCTCGCTCCCGTCCCAACCGAAGCTGTAGGCCAGGCGGTGCACCGGCACCACCTCGCGAAACGAGCCGCGGGCGAAGCGAGCGCCGGTGACATTGACGAGATAGAGGCCTCCGGTCTGCGGCTCTATCTGCGCCTCCGTTCCCATCCAATTTAGAATCTTCTGTGGGTCGGTCAGGAGGGCGAACACCACGGCGGAGGGCGCGGGGATGTGCGTCTCGCGGCGGACGACGAGGGCCTCTTGCATCGGTCTCTCCTATCGTTGCTATGGCTGCTCCGCTTCAGACGCCGTCGCGTTTCCGAAAGGCGGCCTCTCCGGCGTCCGACACCTCGACCCACTTCGGATCGGGCGCGGCTTCGGGGACGTAACTGTCGTTCCAGTTCCACCACTTGTAAGGCCGGCTATGAGGGTAGCCCTCAGGCGAGTCCTCCCAAGCCTCCTGACGCCCGAGCGCCGTCATGTCGAGGTAGCTCCAGACGGTCCCCATCGCCTCGTCGCCGCGGTTGTTGATGAAGTAGGTGCGGAACACGCGCTCGCCGTCGTGGATGAACGCGTTGTGGCCGTGCCATTCATCCACCCCGAAGTCGGCGTCGAAACTGTCGGTGATCGTGTACCAGGGAATTACCCAGCCCATTCGCGCCTCGAGGCGTGCGATGTCGGCCTGCGGGGCGCGCGAGGCGTACACGAGGGTCGTGTCGCGCGCGTTCAGGTGCGCGAGGTGGCCGACCTGGTCGGCTCCGAGGGAACAGCCGATGCAGCCATGCTCCGGCCAGCCGTGCACGCCGGGCTCGAAGAAGGCGCGGTAGACGATCAGCTGGCGGCGGCCCGCGAACAGGTCGAGCAGGCTCGCTTCGCCCTCAGGCCCGTCGAACCTATATGCCTTTTCCACGGCGAGCCACGGCATCCGTCGTCGCTCGGCGGCCAGCGCGTCACGGGCGCGGGTCAGGGCCTTCTCCTTGACGAGAAGCTGCTCGCGCGCAGCCTCCCACTCTCCCGGCGACACAATCGGCGGCGTGTTCATGACGTGCTGTCCTTCTTTCCGGCCCTTGTCAGGTGATGGAATCGTGGTCATCGCAATCTCCGAATTAGAGTGGTCTCTCGCATCTTCGCGGAGGAACGCGTTCGTTCCGCTTTCGATACGACGTCAGGTTTGGCGGTCGTCAGATAGAATAGTACAGGGCATCGAACGGTGGGAGTGACAAGTGTGTCGGGATTCGGATGGACTCAATGATCACCGCCGCGGCGCGAGCGCTCGCGGCGGGTGATCCTCTCGGCGCATTGAACCGGGTCGCGTTGCGCGACGACGCGCCGGCGCTCGCGCTTCGAGGCATCGCGATGGCGCAACTTGGCGATCTCGTTCGCGCGAAGGCTCTCGTGCGACGCGCGGCGCGCGCCTTCGGTCCAAAAGAGGCCGTCGCCCGCGCGAGGTGCATCGTCGCCGAGGCGGAGATCGCGCTCGTCTCGCGCGACCTCGGCTGGCCCGCGAAGGCGCTCGAAGCGGCGCGGGCGACGCTGGAGGCGCACGGCGACCAGGTGAACGCCGCGCATGCGCGGCATCTCGAGGTCCGGCGCCTGCTGCTGATCGGGCGCCTCGACGAGGCCGAGCGGACACTCGGCGAACTCGACCCCGCGCCGTTGCCGGCCGCGTGGAGGACCGCCCACGAGCTGGTCGTTGCGGGCATCGGGATGCGACGGCTGCGGACGAAGACGGCGCGCGTTGCGCTCGCCCGGGCCGAGCGCGCTGCGCGCCGTGCAGATAACCCTGTCCTGA
>DASXYQ010000267.1:0-9454 GCA_036502445.1 Roseiarcus sp.
CGCGGCCGCGAGGCTTACAAATATTCGTGGGGCGCGAGCGACCGCTGGAATCGGCGACGGGTCTGGAGTAAGCGCGATGCCGGCGGATGAGTTCGGCGTGCGTGCCGAGATGCGCAGGATACTCGCGAGCTGCCGCGAGGGCGCTTTGCCACCGAACGTCGCGCTGATGCAACTGGCGATGGCGGCGGACAGCGAGTCGAGTTTTCTTGCAACTGTGGGAGCCGCGCTCGATGAGCTGGAAGACGAATGCGCCTCCTCGGGAGAGCCACTCGCCGAGCTCCGCAGTCTCGCGGGGGCCTCTCCTGATTTGTGGCGGCTGGTCCAGTCCGTTATTTCAAGCCTACCGGCGGAGACTGAGACCCACCGGAACCTGGACGCCACTTTATCCAGTTGGGCCGCCGCTTTCGATCGCGCAGTCGCCGTTTCCCCGGAAGCAAGCGTTGCGCTCTACGCTCTGGGGCGCTCCGATGTTCTTGACGCGGCCACCAGAGAAGTCGTCGATGACATGGACAGAAGCGGCCTTCTCGGCAAGGGACGCAAGCTTCTAGACATTGGCTGCGGAGTCGGGCGCTTCGAGCTCGCGCTAGCGGGAAAGGTCGAACGGATCCAGGGTATCGACATTTCGCCGGCAATGATCGAGGCCGCCCGCCTACGGTGCGTGGGTTTCGCGAACGTAGATTTTGCTCTTTATTCCGGGAAGAACCTCGGCTGGCTGGCCGATGGAAGCTTCTCGACCACGCTGGCGATCGACTCGTTTCCCTATGTGGTGGCGGCATCCACGTTCTTGGCCGCCCAGCTGTTCAGGGAAGTCGCCCGAGTGCTCGAGCGGGGCGGAGATTTCTACCTCGTCAACTATTCTTACGGCAGCGACTTGGCGATCGAAGCGATGGAGGTCGAAGGGTTAGCGCGCGAGACTGGCTTCCACGCGCTACGGTCGGGCGATCGTCCATTCCGACACTGGGATGGCCGTGTTTTTCACCTCTCCAAGGCGTGACTCTGCGTGGATGCTGTCCGGGCAAGGAAGCGGGCGCCAACCGCCTGCTCGGCGAAATAGGCGATGGTCCGCTTGAGCCCCCGCTCTAGAGGGGCAAGCAAATTCGCGCTCGTATCAGTACTGTGCGAGGTCTGAGACCGGCCCTATTGTACGCTGGCGTACGCCCTAACTGGTTGAATAGCGGAGTGTGCCGTGATTTTGTCGAAATCGCGGAACTATTGTGCGCCAACTACGTTCAACAACAATTCAGCAGGAGAACTGGACGGTGACGACTGAATGCGTCTTGATAACTGGGGGCGCCGGCTTCATCGGGCGGCGGCTGGCCTTGAACCTACTCAGACGCGGTCATCGGGTCAGGCTTCTTGACAGTTTGATTGAGCAGGTCCACGGCGGTCGCCGTCCGGCCGCCCTTCCGCGCGAAGCGGAACTGTTGGTCGGCGACGTGCGCGATCCCGTGGCGTTGCAGAAGGCCCTAGCGGGAGTCGACAGCGTGGTTCATCTGGCCGCCGAAGTGGGCGTCGGCCAGAGCATGTACGCGATCGAGCGTTATGTCTCCGCCAACGATCTCGGCACGGCGGCGCTGTTCCAGCATCTCGTGGAAAACCCAGTGCGGCGCGTGGTCGTGGCGTCTTCGATGAGTGTTTATGGCGAAGGCCTCTATGTCGATTCAGCGGGCGCCGCGGTCGAGGAGTCCCCACGCCGCGACATCGCCTACTCCTGGGATCCGACAGACGATTACGGAGTCCCGCTGACGCCGGTTGCGACGCCGGAATGGAAGCGGCCGAATATCGCCTCTGTCTACGCCCTGACGAAATTCGTCCAGGAGCAGATGACTATGACCTTGACCGCGGCATATGGCATCGGGGGGGTCGCACTGCGCCTTTTCAACGTGTATGGGCCCGGACAGGCGCTTTCGAACCCCTACACTGGGGTGCTCGCTATCTTCGCGTCACGGCTCGCGAATGGCAAGCCGCCTCTCGTTTTCGAAGACGGCCGTCAGCGGCGCGACTTCGTCCATGTCGACGACGTTGCGGAAGCATTCGCGCTGGCGCTCGAGCGTCCGAAGGCCGCGGGTCAGGTATACAATGTCGGCAGCGGACGCGATCACAGCGTCGTGCAGATCGCCGAGATGCTGGCGGCAGCGATGAACAGGGCCGAAATCGCGCCCGAGATCAGCGGGAAGGCGAGAGCCGGCGACATCCGCCACTGTTTCGCGGATACGAGCAGGGCGGAGCGGGAACTCGGCTTTCGCGCAAAGGCCGAGTTCCTCGAGGGCCTAGGGGAACTGGCGGAGTGGGTTTCACGGCAGAAGGCGCGCGATCGCGTGACAGAAGCGCGTCGAGAACTGGAAGCCCGAGGCCTGGTCGCATGAGCGACGTCTCGGCTCCCGTGCATGTGGGTCTCCATCCCGTGCTCGTCACGGGAGGTTCGGGTTTCATCGGATGCAACCTCGCTGATCGGCTCGCCCGGGAGGGTCGGCACGTCATCGTGCTCGATTCCTTGAAGCGGCCGGGGACGGAGCGCAACGCTTCTTGGTTGCTGTCGCGCCACCCCGAACGGGTCTCGATGATTCGCGGCGACGTCCGCGACGAGGCGGCGGTGCGCGAAGCTGTGAGGGACGCGTCCGCCGTCTTCCACTTCGCCGCGCAGGTCGCCGTGACGACGAGTCTGGTCGAGCCGAGGGACGATTTCAGCGTCAATGTCGGTGGCACCTTCGGGATTCTCGAGGCGCTCAGGCGTAGAAAGAAACTCTCGCCGTTCATTTTCGCCTCGACCAACAAGGTCTATGGCGACCTCGCCGATCTCTCCCTCGAATTAGAAGACACTGGCTACCGTCCGCTCGACCCCGAAGTCGCGGCGCACGGAGTGGCCGAGGAGCGGCCGCTGGATTTTCACACGCCGTACGGATGCTCGAAAGGCGCCGCCGACCAATACGTGCTGGACTACGCGCGCAGTTTTGGCTTGCCGACGGCGTTGCTGCGGATGAGCTGCATTTACGGGCCGCGTCAGATGGGAACCGAGGACCAAGGCTGGGTCGCCCATTTCCTGCTGTGCGCGTTGCGCGACGAGCCTATCGTCGTTTACGGCGACGGCCATCAGGTCCGCGACATTTTGTTCGTCGATGATGCGGTAGATGCTTATCTCGCTCTATGGCGCGATATCCACCAGTTATCCGGTCGCGCTTACAACCTCGGCGGTGGTCCTGCGAACGCCATCAGCTTGCGAACGCTGATCGGCTTCATCGAGAGCGAACTCGATCGTCGCATCAGAACTGTCCATCAGGATTGGCGCGCCGGTGATCAACGATATTACGTGTCGGACACTCGCCGCGCGCAGCGCGAATTCGGTCTCGCTCGACCCCGACCCTGGCGGGAGGGCGTTTCGCACCTGCTCGAGTGGCTGCGCCGCAAGAACGAGCAGACGCCATTCCAATCGCGCCAGCCAGCCGAGGCGTTCGGATGAAGATAGCCCTGGTCAATCCTGCGTGGCGATTCGACAACAGCATATATTTCGGTTGCCGCGAACCGCATCTTCCGCTCGAACTCGGAGCCTGCCGCACACTGCTGGAACGAGCGGGACATCGGGCGCAGATGTTTGACGCCCATCTTTGCGGGAGTTCGAATGCCGTTCTGACCGAGGCGGTGGTAAAGTTCAATCCCGACATGACGGTAGTGACGACCGCGCCGAGCTATCTTTTCTGGCGGTGCGCGCCGCCCGAGTTGCGAATGCCGCGCGAATTTTTCGCCGCGCTCGGCGACAGGGGTGGCCTGCGAGTTGCAGTCGGGCCGCATGGCTCGGCTACGCCGGAGACAACATTGACCAAACTGGGCGCGGATGTGGTCGTGCGCGGCGAGTGCGAAGAGATCGTCGTGGCGTTGGCGAGCGCCGCGGGTCTCGGCAATGTTCCCTCGATCGCATTCCGCGACGGGTCGGAGATTCGTGTCCGCGGCGCTCCTGCCGCGGCGAGCTTCGTGGACTTGCCGGCACTTCGATGGCCCAACGAATGGGTCGCCCGCCACGCGCATCATCACCATAGGTTCGATGCGGCGCCGGAGGGTCCGGGCGCGGAGGTCGAGGCCTCGCGCGGTTGTCCGTACTCGTGCAGCTTCTGCGCCAAGATCGACTATCGCGACAAGTACCGACGTCGCTCGCTCGACCCGCTGCTCGAAGAGATCGACGCGCTCATCGCGCAGGGGGCCGTCTATATCTACTTCGTCGATGAGATTTTCCTGCCGCAGGGGGCTCTCCTCGAGGCGCTCGTCCGACGTCCAATCAAATTTGGCGTTCAGACTCGGATTGATCTGTGGAAGCCGGAAATGCTGGATCTGCTCGGAGAGGCTGGTTGCGTCTCGGTCGAGGCCGGAGTCGAAAGCCTCACTGTCGAGGGCAGGGCGAATCTGGATAAGAACTGCCGCCTGTCGACCGACGAACTCGGCGAACGCCTGATTTACGCTCGACGCAGAATTCCCTTCGTTCAGGCGAATCTGATCAAGACCGCCGAGGACGATTCGCAACTCGTCGCGGACTGGAGGTCGCGGCTGTCGGCGCATGGCGTCTGGGCGAACGATCCGGTGCCGCTCTATCCATATCCGAGTTCGCCAGACTATCGACGCTTGTGGGGAGCGCCGGACGCAAGGGCCTGGGAACGCGCTCACGCATATTATCTCGACCAGTTCGCATCATTCAGCGACATTCAGGACGGACGTCCGCTTCCGCTGCCCGAACTGGAGGCGCAATGCCTTCACCTCTGAGCGGATCGATTCAGCGCGTCCTCATGACGGCTGACGCGGTGGGGGGAGTTTGGACCTATGCTCTGGATCTGTCCCGCGCGCTCGCGGTTGGCGGGGTCGCGACGACTCTTGTCTTGCTGGGTCCGAGGGCCTCGCCGGCTCAGCGGCGTGAGGCGGAGGACATCCCGCATCTCACGCTGATCGAGACGAGGCTGCCGTTGGACTGGTTGTGCGACGACCCGATAGCACTGAGGGAAGCCGCCGCCGCGGTCGCTGCTCTGGCCGTGGAGACCGACGCCGAGATCGTCCAATTGAATGGCTGCGCTCTGGCGGGTGAAGCCGAATTCGCCTTGCCTGTCGTCACAGTACATCATTCGTGCGTCGCCACATGGTGGGCGGCCACCAAGAAGGGCCCGTTGCCCCGGAAATGGCGCTGGCGCTTCGATCTCGTCCGGCGTCATCTCGCCAGCGCGACCCGCGTGGTGGCGCCAAGTGCGGCTTTCGGAGCGCAGATCGTCACGACCTACTCGCTCCCTAACCCTCCTCGAGTGATCTACAATGGGCGATCGCGCGCGCCCGCGAAATCGCAAGGTCGCCCATTGCGCGCCGTATTCACGGCTGGCCGTCTTTGGGACGAGGGAAAGAACATAGCGGCGTTGGACCGCGCGGCGGCCTCGCTGGATGCGCCCGTATTCGCGGCGGGTCCGCTTTCCGGGCCGGACGGCGCGCAGATCGCGGGCGACCACCTTCTGTTTCAGGGAGAGCTGACGAGCGGTGAAGTGAGAAACTGGTTGGCGAAGCGGCCGATCTTTGTTTCCTGCGCGATCTACGAACCCTTCGGGCTCGCCGTTCTGGAAGCGGCGCAGGCCGGATGCGCGCTGGTGCTCTCCGACATCCCGACCTTCCTCGAATTGTGGGACGGGGCCGCGCTGTTCGCTCCCGCGCGGGACGCCGAGGCGTTCGCGGAAGCGGCGCGCGCGTTGCTGCGCGATCCGGCTCGACGCCGCCGAATGGGCTCCGCCGCGCGCGAGCGCGCCCGCCTTTACAGTCTCGAAGCTTCGGCCCAGCGCCTGATGGCGCTTTATCATGAGGCGATCGGACGTCCGCTCGAGTTCTCCGTGGACAGCGCTGCATGAGAATAGCCTACTTCTCGCACTCGTTGTCGTCGTGCTGGAATCACGGCAACGCGCATTTCGTGCGCGGCGTGCTCCGCGCGCTCGCATCCGCTGGGCATGAGGTCCTCGCGTTTGAACCGGCGGGCGGTTGGAGCCGGGATCAATTGCTGAGGGACCATGGGGAGGCGGGCCTCGAGCCGTTTCGCGCCGCCTATCCGGAACTCGCCTCGTCCGAATTCGACGAAAATGTCGATCTCGACGAGGTCCTTTCTGGATGCGGGCTCGTGATCGTGCACGAATGGAACGAGCCCTGGTTGGTGGCCGCGATAGGGGATTTGCACAAGCGGGGAGCCCCCTTCACGCTGCTGTTTCACGACACCCACCATCGCGCAGTGAGCGATCCCGAGGCGATCCGCCGTTTCGATCTCGAGGGTTACGACGGGGTGCTGGCATTCGGACAGGCGCTCGCCGAGGTCTACCGCCGCTGGGGCTGGAACGAACATGCATTCGTCTGGCACGAGGCCGCCGATACGACCCTGTTCCGGCCACCGCTCGAAGCCGGCCCACGTGAGGGCCTGGTCTGGATAGGCAACTGGGGCGATGGAGAACGCTCCGATGAACTCGAGGAGTTTCTGCTCAGGCCGGCGCAGCGCGAAGGGTTGCAACTCGACATTCACGGAGTGCGTTATCCCCCGCACGCGCTGGCGACGCTGGAGCGCTACGGAGCGCATTATTGTGGGTGGCTGGCCAATGTGCTCGCTCCCGCGGTCTTCGCCCGCTACCGAGCGACGGTGCATGTTCCGCGCCGGTTCTACGTCGAGGCGCTGCCGGGCATTCCCACGATTCGGGTGTTCGAGGCGCTCGCCTGCGGTATTCCCTTGCTCTGCGCGCCGTGGCGGGACGCCGAAGGTCTTTTCCGGCCCGGAGACGACTACCTCGTAGCGCGCGACGGAGACGAGATGTGCGCCCATATGCGCGCCATCGCTCACGACGACGATCTCGTCCGCGCTCTCGCCGCCAACGGTCTGGCTACGGTGAGGGCGCGCCACACCTGCGCCCACCGAGCGGTGGAGCTGCTCGCGATCGTCGAACGACTCGACTCCGGCGCTGCTTGGGAGACCTCCGGATGAACATCGCGTTTTACGGATCTAGCCTCTTGTCGTCCTACTGGAACGGCGCCGCAACCTACTATCGCGGTCTGCTCTGGGATCTCGCGCGGCGGGGACATCACATCACGTTCTACGAGCCTGATGCGTTCGACAGGCAGCAGCATCGCGACATGGAGCCGCCGGACTGGGCGGCGGTACGCGTCTATCCGGCGACCGAATCGGCGGCGCGCGCCGTCATCGCCGAGGCCGCCTCCGCCGACGTCGTCGTCAAAGCCAGCGGAGTTGGCGTCTTCGACAACGAACTTCTCGCCGGAGTCGTCGCCGCGGCGCGGCCCGGCGCGATCCGCATCTTCTGGGACGTCGATGCGCCCGCCACCCTCGCCGATATGCGGGCAAACCCGGATCATCCGGTGCGCAAAGCGCTCTCCGCGCTCGACCTCGTCTTGACCTATGGCGGCGGACCGCCCGTCGTGGAGGCGTATCGTGGTTTCGGCGCGGCTTTTTGCGCGCCGATCTACAACGCGCTCGATCCCGCTACGCATTTTCCGGTCTCGCCCGAGCCGAGGTTCGCGTGCGATCTGGCGTTCCTCGGCAATCGCCTGCCCGACCGGGAGGCTCGAGTCGACGGCTTCTTCTTCGAGGCGGCTCGGCTGTCGCCCGAGCGCGCGTTCCTGATCGGCGGCAACGGCTGGAATGCCGAGGCTACGCCGGAAAACGTGCGGCCGATCGGCCACGTCTACACGCGCGATCACAATGCCTTCAACTCGACGCCGATCGCCGTTCTCAACATTGCCCGGGACAGCATGGCGCAAACAGGCTACTCGCCGGCGACCCGCGTGTTCGAGGCCGCCGGCGCCGCGGCCTGCCTGATCACGGACGCTTGGGAGGGAATCGAGCTGTTTCTCGCTCCCGGCCGTGAAGTGCTGGTCGCGCGCGACGGCGGAGACGTCGCCGCCTATCTGAAATGGTTGACCCCCGAGATCGCCCGCGGCATCGGCGAGGACGCCCGACGCCGCATCCTGGGGCAACACACCTACGAGCGACGCGGCTTGGAGGTCGATTCCCTCTTGAGGGGCGCCATTGAGGCCAAATCGGAGAGGAGCGCGGCATGACGGAACCTCTCCGCATCGTCGTCATCGGTCTCAGCCTCTCGTCATCCTGGGGCAACGGCCATGCGACGACCTATCGGGCGCTGCTTCGTGCTCTGGCCAAGCGGGGGCATGAAGTGACGTTCCTCGAACGGGATCAGCCCTGGTACGTACGACACCGCGATCTTCCCGATCCCGATTTTTGCCGGCTCGAGTTTTATCGCGATCGCTTCGAACTTGAGACATTTGGCGACCTGATCGAGGACGCCGACGCAGTCATCGTCGGTTCCTATGTCGCGGAAGGCGTTCCTATCGGCGATTGGGTTCAGAGGATCAGGACGGGAGTCACGGCGTTTTATGACATCGACACGCCAGTGACGCTTGCCAAACTCGCGCGCGGCGACTTCGAATATTTGTCGCCCGATCTGATCCCCGCGTTCGATCCTTACTTGTCTTTCACGGGAGGCCCGGCGCTCGCCATCCTCGAGCAGCGCTACGGTTCGCCCGCCGCGCGGGTGCTCTATTGCACCGCGGACGACGAACTGCATCGGCCGCGCCCGATCGTCCCACGCTTCGATCTCGGCTACCTCGGCACCTACAGCCCCGATCGCCAACCAGCGCTTGAACGGCTGCTGATCGAGCCTGCCCGCCGCGCGCCGGAGCTACGCTTCGTCGTCGCCGGGCCGCAGTTCCCGGCCGATATCGCCTGGCCGCCGAATGTGACGCGCGTAGAGCACGTCGGTCCCGACGATCACGCCGAATTCTACGCCAGCTGCCGCTTCACGCTGAATGTCACCCGGGCTGACATGGCCCGCGCTGGCTACAGTCCGAGTGTGCGGCTGTTCGAGGCGGCGGCTTGCGCGAGCCCGATCATTTCTGATCGATGGGCGGGCATAGAAACGCTGTTCACCCCCGGGCGGGAGATCCTCCTCGCCGATCGTGCGGACGATGTGCTACGCGCGCTGCTCGAAATGAGCGAGCAGGACCGCCGGGCGCTCGGCGCAGCGACGCGCGTACGGTTGCTGCGCGCGCATCGAGCATCCCGAAGAGCCGCCGAACTCGAGGAGCATCTGATGGAGGCCATGTCCCGGCGCCGCAGCGAGGCAATGACGCCCGTCTCGGAGATTCGCCCGGAAGCGGCTGAAGATTCGGCGCTCACGCATCGCCAGGGGGCAGGCGTGCGGCTCCGCTCGGGCGATCCCGAGCCGCCGAGGATCAGCGCCGCGTGAAACTCGTTGGGCGCGGTTTTTCACAGAGAGTGACCCCGCACTTGCACAGAGAGTGAACCCCGTAAAAGTCCAACTTTTACGGTCGAGTGGCAACAAACCGCGTCCATTTTGCCGCTCAAAATTGCCTGCTACTCAGCGAACTATCGAACGCCTGTCGCGGTCCGCTGATCGGCTGATCGGCGGCTCAC
>DASXYQ010000268.1:0-7239 GCA_036502445.1 Roseiarcus sp.
CAGCGGCCAGCGCTCGCACGCCTCGTCGACGACGCGCGCGATTTCGGCTTCGGCCATGCCGGGATAGTGTTCGATTTCGAGCGCGGCGAGCCGACCGCCTTCGTCGCGGCACAGGCCGACGAAACTCACGAGCGCGCCGACATCCGCCAGTCCCGCCGTGAGCGCGCGAGCTTCGGCGGCGGCGTCGAAATCCTTGGCCTGGACGCGGATGGTTCGCATCGTCTCAACCGCCGGTCATCGGCGGGAAGAAGGCCACCTCGCGCGCGCCCGCGATCTTCGCGTCGTGCTTGACATGCGATCGATCGAGCGCGGCCCGGATTACGGAAGCCTTTTCGAAGGCGTAAGCATAGCCCTCGCCACGCGCGCGCAGCCAGCCCATCAGATCCCCGACGGTGGCGACGGCGGCGGGCGGATCGAGTTCCTCCTCCGCCTTGCCGATGCGCTCGCGCACCCAGGCGAAATATACCGCTTTCAAGCTAGCCTCCGACGTGATCGTAGCTGGCCTTCATATAGTCCCAACCCGTGTAGAGCGTAAGGATCGCCGCGACCCAGAGCAGCACGGTTCCGACGGAGATCGACCCCGGCAACACCGCCTCGCCCGCCGGACCCGCGATGAGGAACCCAAGGGCGAGCAATTGCGCCGCTGTCTTCCATTTCGCGACCGCAGTCACGGGAACCGGCACGCGCAATTCGGCGAGATACTCGCGCAGGCCCGAGACCAGTATCTCGCGGCAGAGGATCACGATCGCCGCCCAGAGCGAAAAACCCTCGATCGTGTGATCGGCCGAAAGCACGAGCAGCACCGCCGCGACCAAGAGCTTGTCGGCGATCGGGTCGAGCATGCGGCCGAGCGAGGATTGCTGCGACCAGGCGCGGGCGAGGTAGCCGTCGAAGAAATCGGTGATCGCCGCGGCGGAGTATATCCCCAGCGCGGTCCAGCGCGCCCAGGCGAGCGCCGGCCAGAACAGAAAACCCACGACGATCGGAACCGCAGCCACCCGAGCATAGGTCAGGAAATTTGGCAGGTTCCAATTTCGGTTGGCTTTGCGGACGGGAAGATCGGCCATGCGAGCGCCAAAGTGACAGTTTCGCTCCCCTGCCGTCAATAGTACGCTGCCGGCGCCGGGCAACGGAAAAGCTGGGGATGAGCCCCATCAGGCCGCCGTCGGCGCGCGAACTTCGTCTAACCTCGATCGAGGAGCCCGAAATGTCCAATGTTCACGTCGTCGATCATCCGCTGGTCCAGCACAAGCTCACGCTGATGCGCGACAAGACGGTTTCCACCAAGGGTTTCCGCCAGCTCTTGAACGAAATCGGCATGCTGCTGGCCTACGAGGTGACCCGCGACCTGCCGATGGAAATGGTCGAGGTCGAAACGCCGCTCGCCAAGACGATGCAACCCACGATCTCAGGCAAAAAGCTCGTATTCGCGCCGATCTTGCGCGCCGGCGTCGGATTTCTTGACGGCATGCTCAACCTCGTGCCGAGCGCTCGCGTCGCCCATATCGGTCTCTACCGCGATCCGAACACCCTCGAGGCGGTTGAATATTATTTCAAGGCGCCGGCCGACGTCGCCGAACGGCTCGTCATCGTGATGGACCCGATGCTCGCCACCGCCAATTCGGCGGTCGCGGCGATTGATCGGCTCAAGCGGCGGGGCGTGAAGGAAATCCGGTTCGTCTGCCTGCTCGCCGCGCCCGAGGGCGTCGAGCGGCTCGGCAAGGTGCATCCCGACGTGGAAATCTGGACCGCTGCCATCGACGAGAAGCTCAACGAGCACGGCTATATCGTGCCGGGCCTGGGCGACGCCGGCGACCGGATGTTCGGGACGAGGTAATTTCGCGACGCCGGGCGTCGCGAAACAATTGTCGCGGGGCGCGCCGGGCGGCTACTCGGCGGCCTGGGCGAGCGCAGGATAGTCGGTGTACCCTTCGGCGCCCTCCGAATAAAATGTCGCAGCGTTCCACGTGTTGAGCGGGGCTTTCAGCGCGATACGGCGCGGCAGGTCGGGGTTGGCGAGGAACAACTTGCCAAAGCAGACCGCGTCCACATCGCCGGCTGCGACGGCGTTCGCCGCGGTCTCTGGGGTAAAGCCCTCGTTCGCGATGTAGGCGCCGCCGAAGGCCTTCTTCAACGCGGGGCCCAGTCTAGGTTCCTTCAACGATTCCCTCGCACAGAGGAAGGCGATCTTCCGCTTGCCGAGCTCGCTGGCGACATAGCCGAATGTCGCGGGCAAATTCGAATCGCCCATATCGTGCGCGTCGCCGCGGGGAGCCAGATGGACGCCGACGCGGCCGGCGCCCCAGACCGAAACGACCGCATCTGTCACCTCGAGCATCAAGCGCGCGCGATTCTCGATCGAGCCGCCGTAGCGGTCCGTTCGCTTGTTGCTGCCGTCCTGCAGAAATTGATCGAGCAGATAGCCATTGGCGCCGTGAATCTCGACGCCGTCGAAACCGGCCACCTTCGCGTTCTCCGCGCCTTTACGAAACGCCTCCACCACGCCCGGCAACTCCCCGGTCTCCAGCGCTCGCGGCGCCGGGTAGGGACGCTCCGGACGCAACAGGCTCACGTGTCCCTTCGCCGCGATCGCGCTGGGCGCAACGGGAAGCGCGCCGCCGTGATAGCTCGGATCGGAGATGCGTCCGACATGCCACAGTTGCAGCAACATCTGGCCGCCCGCCGTGTGCAAGGCGTCGGTGATTTGCCGCCAGCCGTCGACTTGCTCCTGCGACCAAACGCCCGGAGTTTGGGGATACCCGACCCCCATTGGCGTCACCGAGGTCGCCTCGGAAATGATCAGGCCCGCACTGGCGCGCTGCGCGTAATAGGCGCGCATCAAAGCATTCGGAACCCGCCCCGGTCCGCTCGACCGGTTCCGCGTCAGCGGCGCCATGAGGATGCGGTTCGGCAGGCGAAGATCGCCGATAGTGACGGGGTCGAGAAGGGTCGGCATGCGGTAGGGTCCTCACTTGGCTGCGCAAGCGCCTCAAATGGGGGGCATGTTGCACCGCGGCAAGAGCCACCGGCGAAGCCCCTCTCCCGTTCGCGGGCGAGGGTTTGGGTCAGGGTCGGGGGAATTATACCAAAGGTCATGGCCTATGATCTACATGCGCCCACTGTCGCATTCCGATCGATGTGATCGTCTCAGGTTGAGCAAGGAGTTTGTTCCAGGCGTCGCAGGCGGCGTCGATGATTCCTCGAAGTTCTCGAAGACCCGGTTGGAAAGCCAGTTGGCTCGCAGATATTGCCAGATGTTCTCGACCGGGTTCAGCTCGGGGGCACGTGAGGGCAACAGCGGCGTGGGAACAATCTTCGCGCCTTTTCGCGTCAAATTCGGGAGCGTCGCGGGCGGCGGTAATGGTTATGGCAGCCCCGCCTTTCGCAAGCCCTCGACGATCCGCTCGAAGTCCTCCGGGTTCTTGTACGGCAGCACCTCGCGGCGTTGCTCGAGGGAATAGGCGGGGTTCACGCGCAGCGTCTCGCGCCACACTTCGCGCGCCTCCTCGATCAGACCCATCTGGCCATAGCAGGCGGCCAGCAACGCGGGCGATGAGTCGGTCTCAGGGTCGCGCAGGATGCGCCGCTTCAGCAAGCCGACCGCCTCCGAATACCGCCCCAATTGGTAGAGCGCCACGGCCTGGAAATGCAGCCATATCACCGGGCCGTAGGGGTCCAGCGCCGTCGCCCGCTCGTGGCACCTGAGGGCCTCTTCGGAACGGCCGACGTAGTGCAGGGTGAGACCGCGCGCGTTGTATCCCTCGGCGAAGTTAGGATTGAACGCAATCGTCTTATCGGATTTGCTCAGGGCCTCGTCGTAGCGGCGCGCCCAAAGACAGATGAGCGCGAGCGCCCAAAGCGCATATGGGTGGCGCTCATTGAGGCGCACCGCTCGTTGCGCGGCTTTCTCGGCCTCTTCCAGCGCCTCAGCGGGCGAGGCGCTCCACCCGTTCACGTAGTCGATCACATGCGCCCCGCCGAGAAAGGCATAGGCGGGGGCAAATCGGGCGTCGAGCTCTATGGCGCGTTGCAGCAAAGTCCTGGCTTGGCGGTTGGCGTCTTTGGTCGTCCGAAACCACAATTCTCGCCCGTGCAGGAAGCAATCGTAAGCTTCCTGACTGTCGGTGTGCTCGACGGCCATGCTTTGCCGGTCGCCGCCACTGAGATTGAGGGCGAGGGCGGAGACGATTCTATCCGTCACGTCGTCCTGGACGGCAAAAATGTCGGTCAACTCCCGATCGAACCGCTCGGCCCAGAGGTGCCCGCCAGTCGTCGCGTCGATCAGCTGCGCGGTGATCCTGACCCTCGCTCCTGACTTTCGCACGCTTCCCTCGACCACGTAGCGCACGCCGAGGCTCTTGCCGATCTCGCCGACGTGGACATTCTTGCCCTTGAAGGTGAACGACGAATTGCGGGCGATGACGAAGAGCTGGGAGAGCTTCGACAGCGCCGTGATGATATCTTCAGAGATGCCGTCGGCGAAATACTCCTGCTCCACGTCGCCGCTCATGTTGGCGAAGGGCAGCACGGCGATGGATGGCTTGTCGGGCGATGCGGGACGCGCTTGGGGTTTGTCCTCGGGCTTCGCCTCGACCGGCGCAGCCGGTTTTGCCTGGGCGGGCAGCCCGACTTGCAGCGAATAGACGCGCACGGGCTCGGCGATGTTCTTGAGCTGGGTCTGCCCTAGATCGGCAACTGTGAGATCGAGCCGCGCCTTCACCTGCCAGTAGGCTTGCTCGGACAGGCAGATAGCGCCGGGCTTGGCCACTCCCTCCAATCGCGCCGCGATGTTGACGCCGTCGCCCATCAGGTCGCCGTCGCTCTCCTCGACCACGTCGCCGAGATGAATGCCGATGCGGAACTCGATGCGCCGGTCCTCCGGCACGCCAGCGTTGCGCTCGACCATGGCGTTCTGCACTTCGATGGCGCAGCGCAGGGCGTCGACCACGCTGCGAAACTCGACCAGCGCCCCATCGCCTGTGCGCTTCACCACCCGGCCGTTATGCACTGCGATCGTCGGGTCGATCAGGTCACTGCGCAGCGCGCGAAGCCGCGCCAAAGTGCGATCCTCGTCCGCGCCGGCCAGGCGGCTGAAGCCGACGACGTCGGCGGCCAGGATCGCCGCAATTTTCCGGGTTTCGCTCATACGCTTCCCTCTGCCGTCACGCAGAGTAGCATAAGAACCGCCAGAGTCAGCCGAGTTCTGCGGGCGAAATGGGCAACCCCCAGCCACTGTCTGAATGACCGCAAAGGGTCGAAGGACTAAACCGTTCGCGCGGTAGCGCGCGCGGCGTATTGGATGGCGGGTAACAGGGCTGCTCGTCCTGTCTCAAGATCGCGGGTTCGTAACCTCGTGTGAGACAGGAGCTATCGCCATGACCGAAAGGCCATCAGCCCGTTGCGCCAGCGCATGATCGAAGAAATGTCGATTCGTGGGAATTCCCGTGAGTCAGCAACTGCAGCTTTTGGTATTACCACGCCCCTCCGGCGCCAAGCCCGTCGAAAGACGGGCGTCTTCGACGCCCCTCGATTACTGCGCGAAATCGAAGTCGGGACGCTCGGGATGGCAGTCGCGGCTTCCTCCGACTTCACCCCAGCCCTCTCCGGCAAGAGCAGTAGAGGGGACACTCCCGCTAGTGGCCCGCAGGACGGTAGTTCACGGCCGTCTTGGCGGCCTTGTCCATTTCCTCGGCCGTGAGCAGCACGACTGTCTTGACGGCGACGGCGCCGCTCTGATTTGTCGCCAGCGCGACCGCGGCGGCAGCCGTGGCGTCGGGCAAGTCGAGAATGACATACGCGTCGACATCGCCGAAGGCGAAATAGAGCGCCTCCAATTTTCCGCCCAGCGCTTCCGCCGCCTTCGTGATGGCCGCTCGGCGGCCCGTGCCGCCTTCCTTGGCGATGCCTTTGGCGCCCTCAACCGTGTATCGCGCCTCGAAAAGATACTTGGCCATGTGGTCTCCTCGGTGAAGCTTCGTCGTCGAAAACGCCTTCCCCGCCTGCACGGAGAAGCGCCCCCCAGGATCGCAAGACGACCACTTGCGGAGAGGGGATCGCCGGAGCCAGCGATCAACCCGCAAAGCGCCGCTCGAAACCTCCCGTGCGCTCCGCGAGATATTGCGCGAAATCGAAGTTGGGACGCTCGAGATGGCTGATATGCCCGGGCTCGGCGGCTCGGGAGCAGAGCCCGCGAAACACCTTTTCCGTGCAGCCGCGATCCTCCTCATTGACCTTGTCGAGCAGCGCCTTGACCTGAGCGAAATAAGTCTGCGCCTCGGGCGAATGCGCGAAATCCGCCGACATGCCGCCGCCGTAGAGGATATTCACTTTGCCCGGTCCGCGCGGATGCAGCGACAGATACCAGAAATACCCCGGCGTAATCGTCACCAGCAGGCTCGGATAGACCGCCAGCAGAAAGGTGGTGCGGCGGCGATCGCCCTTCAGGCGCGTGTTGTCGGGATGCGCGAGCGCGATCTTCAGCGTGTCGTCCTTCAGGATCGTGTGATAGTTGAAGGCGCGGCGGCCCGGCGGGCACACCATCTCGCTGAGCTTGGAAAGGCCGCCGATCGTGGGGGCGTGACACACCGGCAAGTGATAGCTTTCCATGAAATTCTCGGCGAGGACTTTCCAGTTGGTGTCCCAGACGAGGACCTCGCGGAACGTCTCGACGTAGTTTTCCATCTGGAAGTCTTCGATCAACTCGTGGACTTCGGCTAGCCGCTCGGACACCGGCGGCGCCTCCCGGTTGAGTGTCACCATGACCCAGCCGAGCCATTCCTCGCAGCGGATCTGCGGGAGCCGATAGTCCTCCTTGCAAAATCCGCGATTGAAATCCATCGCCGGCGCGGCGCGCAGCGATCCGTCGAGATTGTAACTCCAGCCATGATAGGGACAGACGATCGTGCGCTTGTTGCCGGCGCCTTCCAGGATCGTGGACATGCGATGCCGGCAGACGTTGGACATCGCGCGCAATCGGCCCTCGCCGTCACGCACGACCACGAGAGGCTCGCCCGCCAGCTCGTAGGTGAGATAATCGCCCGGCTCGGCGAGGGCGCTCGCTCGTCCGACAGAGACCCATTCGCGGGAGAATATCTCGTCGAGCTCGGTCTTCAGGAATTCCTCGCTGGTATAGACGCTGGGGGGCATCGCCCGAGCGCTTTCGAAAGGCCTGCTCACACTGGCGAGCAACTCGCGAACCGGCTGATTGATGGTCACGCCATGTCTCCTTGGCAGTTGCCC